>DATHPV010000310.1:0-6986 GCA_035483495.1 Puia sp. | reverse complement strand
GCCACTGCAGGAGGATTGTGTCGCAAATGCCACCTTATTTAACTGAATGCAGGTAGCTTCTCCGCCATTACATGTTACAGGCGTGTCGCAGGATGTCGTAATAGTTACATAGGCATTATTCCACTTATCTGGCGCAGGTTTGAAAGCAAAAGATGCAGATAATGCAATTACAAATGCTGCTGAATAGAGCAGCGCTTTGATTTTTTTCATTTTATATGATTTTAATTTTCGTAAATGATACCTACTCTTTTATTCAGGTTTTCGGTGATCCCTGATCTTATTGCAATAAAATAATTTAAGAAATGGAACTTCGTTTCGATTTCAGCAAAATCCCTGATAAGGCAAGAAGGATAAATACGATATTGAACCACATATGCTCAGTCCAGGACATTTTAGACAATACACCGCCGCAGGAACAGGGGATGAACTCACTGAATTGCAAAATGGCAAATATATAAGCCGTGAACATGGTCATCAGGCTGAAGGAAGCGTATAATCCGAGGAGTTTGGTCTTTTGAAAAGGAAGCAGGAGAGCAATCAGGATTTCAACAGTGGGTACAATCCAGATCCAGTTCCAGAACCTGGCGAGTAGTGGTGATCTGCCGAGCTGTGCTTTGAAATTCTGATAGTCGAATAATTTGCTCGAAGCGGCATAGACAAAGAGCAGAATGAACAGAAAACTGATAATATCCGGAATGTATTTTTTTATGGAAATCGCGTATGGCATTTAATTTGGATCGTTCAGATACAAAGTTGATGGCAAATTTGTAGCCGTTCCAAATCAAAGGTGTTGGCAATCGGAAATTTTATTTACGTTGTATCCTGCTAGGCGGGTATCCGAAATATTCTATGAACTTGGTGATGAAGCTGGTCGTCAGTTCGTAACCGACCATACCGGCAATTTTTTTGATGGGCAGATGGGAATTTTTGAGCAGTCGGTGCGCTTCCTTCATCCGCTGATCCAAATGATATTCGAAAATACCTTTTCCGAATTCCTGCTTAAACGCCAGCTTAAAAGTCATTTCGTTCATGCCCATTTCTCTAGCCAGGGTTGAAATGGGAAACCTTCCATCGGGATTTTCTTTCATGCGGTTACCCAATCCCTCCAGGAGTTCTTTTTCTTTTGTATTGAGAGTTACTTGCGGCTCTTCCTTTCTGGAAGATTCAATCATCAGGGACCAGACATACTCCCGAATTTTATCTTCCAAAAAAACTTCGTTCATTTGGCCCCCAAAACTGGAGCGTAAAATATCCTGAACGATTTTTAGTGTCTGGTCACTTGCTGGTCTTTGTGGTGTCAGGATTGATGAAAATAATTGTCCAGATGATCTTTGAAAAGAATCAGCCAACCCTGGAAAATGAAGTAAAGTCTGGGTCAGCATATCCTCTGAACAGGAAATTTCCAGGAACCTGTATTCTTTGTCAGCTTTGAAGTCAGCCAGAACAATTTCCTTACCGTAATGAATAAAGCTGAACTGGTTCTCCTTCAGTTTTAAAGAACCGATTTCCGGTATTCTGGATTTCAAATTATTCTTAAGTGCGAGAAATGACCCCGTCTGAAATGCCGGTGGCCTGAGAAAACAACTGACTAGGTGAAGGAATTTATAAATGCCCAACTGTATGGCAAAATCCGAATATTTTAAATTTTGCATGACTACCGTTCCGGAGGCCGTCTGGCCGGATACCGAAATAGCGCCTCGCAAAATAAATCCCCTGTAACCATCCGGCAGACCTGGTCGTAACGGAAAAGAATGATCATCCCGCAGATCGAGAATTTCTTCCATTTAGATTGTTTTTTGTGGGGACTTTAAGAAATGCAATCTCCGGAATAGCAAATTCAAATGTAACAATTTCTCAAAATGCAGAATTTATTTTGTAAAATATTTGCCCAGCCAAGTAATCTGAACAGTATCTAAGGGTTTTTATGTAGGTCAAGCCCGTGAAATAAATATGTTAATAAGATCTATGTTGTAAGACTGATTAATAAAAAAAGTGTTTTTTTTCAAAAACTCACAAATCCAATTTTAGCGATTTATTTTTTATAAAACTATTGCGTAAAAAATACTTTACTGGAGTCTTTCCGAAAACAATTTTACTTTCCATGTATTAAATACGCAAACGATTTTTAATAAATTTTTAATCTGAAAGAATATTTAGTATCATAATTCCCAATACATTTCATGGGCAACTCCATCACGGCTTCATGGATAAAACTGTCACCCGAATTTTTCGCAGACAATGATTTTGTGGACCGCGGTATCAGCGGTCAGACCTCACCACAGATGCTGCTGCGTTTCCGCGCGGACGTCATCGCCCTGCAGCCCAAAGCGGTCCTGATCCTGGCCGGCACTAACGATATCGCGGGCAATACCGGGCCTTCCACCCTGGAAATGATCGAGGATAATATCGCGTCCATGACCGAACTCGCCAGAGCAAACAAAATCACGCCCGTTTTATGCTCCGTGCTGCCCGTGCTCAAATACTACTGGGCGCCCGACGTCCAGCCCGTCGAAAAAATCACGGCCCTCAACGCCTGGATAAAAGCCTACGCCGCTAAAAACCACGTTCCCTACCTGGACTATTATTCCGCTCTGGTCGATGAACAAAAAGGCATGAAAAAAGAATATTCCGAAGACGGCGTGCATCCCAACAAAGCCGGCTACTCAATTATGGAAAAAATCGCCGAACCTGTTATAAGGAAGCTGTCAGGAAAAAACTGATCGATCTTTGTCATATCACTATTGACCCCGCATTAGAAAAAAGTGTTTCTGATAAGACGTTACGAAAGCCGCTTGCATAAGAAAGGCGCTGATAAACTCGGACTGTCGCTGCCTCTGGCAAACTACGATCTCTGCTCCGCCATGGAAATTATCCGAAAACATGACGAAAAAAAACCCCTATATTCAAACTTTAACCTGAAAAGCAGTTATTTGATTGCTTCCTTATAGTCATCAATGATTGTCTTGCTCAAATATTAATCGAAAGTGATTTTGAGTAAGTGTATACACTTAGTTTTTCTACTGCTAAATTAATCAGTAAATTTATTCTCCCAAAACCTAAATCAATGTCAAATTTTACAGTTCGGGTAGAACATTACGAGCCGCCTACAGCTATGGCAGTGGACTACCGAAAATTGCAGGTCGAAATGGCGAATGAAGGGTTTATTAGAAATATCAGTAAAGACAACAAGAGTTATCATTTACCAACAGCCGAGTATAGTCAGGTCATAGACTTAAAAACGAATGTTATTTTTAGAAATGGCAAGAAGAGCCGCTTTCAAATCTTGAAAGACTTTAGCGTATTTGTTACAAAAGACCTTTCCCCAAGAGAATTTTTCAATCTCAATTCCGTTAAATAAAAGGATCGCTTTCGATGTGTAATATTTCTCTCTCATTTGGAGACATAATGGTTGGGCTTACTGCTTTATTCACAGGAGGTCTGTTGTGGGTTGCGTGGTTAGCTTATGAAAAATTATTAGTACAAGAGGCGAGAAAGAAGCAACTGGAAATTGTGGTTCATCTTGTGGAGAAATTAAAATATTTAAATCTGAAATGGGCTAAGATTATAATGGAGAATCGTGAACCAAAATTGGATAGTCTTCTCATGCAAACCTTTTTTTCAATGCCTATGAATCAACGTCCTGAAAAAAACTATAGAATGTTTGTCCCTTCCACTGACGCGTCGTTTGTATGGTTGCAGGATTTTTCCCACCCTCTTATGCCGGAAGAACTTGTTAATTCTTGGCGGAAACTTGTTGGTGGATTATCTCCGAGACCTCATTTTCAATCTGACAACCCACCGGATATTTTCTATTGTGTTTTGCTCAATCCAACTAATCTTTCCAAACAAGGCCTCGAAAGTTATTTTGAGATCAATGAAGGAACTGATCAGTTTTTCGATGGAATTTTAGCCCTGAGACAATCTATAACTCGTTGGTTTTCGAATCATGGTATAGATAATATTAATACCGGAGTGATATGGTAAAAATGACCTCTGAGGTACGCTATTCTTTAATTCTAAGATGCAAAAAAAAGATGTACCAAATATAATAAGAATTGATGTTCCCTATGATCCAAGCGCGATTGAAGGGTTAATGCTATTTAGGTTTAATCATATTATAGAGAGAGGGTATGCTTTTTCAGTAAGGGATCTTGATATGTTTTTTGCCATTTTATTAAGAAGAGACGGAATAGATAACGCCCCGATATTTGTAAAAAAATATGCAATAAAGAACGGTAAAATATTGGATAGAATTAGGTTTGAAATGCTAAACCTTGGAATGCAGCAAGGTGAAGACATGAAACAAGAAGATGAGGAGTTCTATTACTCAAATTTGAAGGAGAGAGCTTTAAAAAGAAAGGAAATTGTAAAAAAGGAGATTGGCAGAGTGGTCAATAAAGCCCATTTAATTAACTTAAAAAACTCTCATTACTACAGGGAGCTACTAAGTATCGTAACGAAATTCAATGACTTGACATTGATTGATTGGTTTATTCCCATAAAATTGACTTTTGATAAATTTGTACACATATACGTTAAGCATGTTGAAGAAACGAAATTCGGAGAAAAGGATCAGCAAAAAAGAAGTTTTTTCGATTATAAACACTCGGAGATTCTTACACTTTTAAAATCAATACTGAGACAGGAGGAAGAAGATATTAAGGTGCATTTTGCCGAGATTTCGGTAGCTTTTGAAATGAAGCAATTTAACAAAATGAAAGACTATCATAGGGGCTTTAAGAACTTCTCGAAATTAGTATATGATGGTAACGAATTCATATTGTCGATTGACAAAAAGGGATTTATTCAATCATTTTTTCAAGTAAAACGAGTTTAATGGAAAAATTATCTGAATATACACTGAGTCATTTAGCAAAAGCAGTTAGTGGCGACACAAATTATTCTCCGTATATGAGAGGGGTAGATATCATATTATTCTTCAATAAATTTGGATACAATGAAGTTTATGGAGCAGGATTTCCAGGTCGTGTGAAATATACAGGAGATAAGTTACGTGAATTGAATGGAACTGATAGTATCAGGAAGATTATAGAAGAAATTGTAGACCCAAGAAGGTATATCAACATCAATTTAAATGTTGAAAATGCTATACAGGAATTAAATGAAATATTGCGATATGATAGGTTAGAACTTGTGAAAGCTGGTGATTTTTTCAAGTTAATAGACAATTCAGGGCAACTTATAGAGCCTGAAACAATAAGAGGAATAAAACACGAATTTATTAACCAACAGATTGGAAAGTGCCAAAAGAAAATTCAGGAAGAAGACTTTAATGGAGCGATTACAAATTCAAGATCACTAATAGAGGCGATTTTCATTGAAATTATTGAGAGGCATGAAAAGGAGAATGTGAAAAACGATGGGGATATTGAAAACCTTTGGAAAAAGGTTAAAAAGATCATGAAACTGGAAATTCAACGGGATACTTTTCCAGAATTTGTAATTCAAATTCTGTCAGGAATTGAAACTTCACTTAAGGGTTTAGCAGGTTTGAGCAACAATGCTGGAGATAGACATGCTAATAAATTCAAGACAATGAAACATCATGCAAAATTGGCGGTTAATTTGGCTATGACGCTTGCAGATTTTCTTATTGACAGTTGGAATTATCAGCAGGACAAGAGTAAGTCTTAGTCTAATCTGAAATACCCATTGCAAGAAGTTTTGTTTTAGAATAACTAAGAAAGCGTAATAACATATGGGAAATCTTTCCGAAAGTCTAAAAACTGAGCTTGCTGAAGGAACTAAATCGATTCAACTCATTATTGGTTTTTTATTGGCATTGATCGGGATTGGTACAACCATAACCAAAGCCTTAGAGTCCAGATTCACTGTATCAATTATTTGTTTAGGATTATTCTTGTTTATACGTAGTATTTGTAAAAAAATAATTGTGTCCAAGAAAATAAGTTTTAACCTTGAAGTACCAACTTTCAAGAGCGGTGAAATTCGTTATGCAAAAATTGCCGATAAGTTTAATTATCTTTTGCTAATATTCCCCTTGTACGCTATCTGCAGCTTTTTTTTACCGATCCCCAAGTCCTGTGGTCAAATGACGACCAAACTCGGCGTGCTGATCACTAATTTTGAGCCTGATGGAGATGATCCGTTTTCACATAAGTTGCACAGCCTATTATATGCAGACTTGCAAAATACAGATACAATTCTTATAATTCGACCCGGATTTTATGTTCACACACAATATTTAAACTTTGCTGATAGTATTCCTAATCATTTCGCGGATAATTGTTTCAATCGGGGCATTATGGTTTACGGTCAGCGAAACCAGGGGGCTGAGTCCTTTGATTGCAGTATTTATATGCATAACGTGAGGTATTTTAGTAAGACTGTTAGGGATAAAAATGTGGGCTATATCATCTATCTAGAAAACCCTGACCTTGTCAATTTTTCAATTGATAAACAAGTTGTTATTGTCGAACAATTTATTCTCGGAATATTGAATTATAATTCCGATCAGGCACAAGAATCTATTTTGAACTTCAAGAAATGTCTGGAGTTAAATGAAAGTAATTATAATAGTAAGCTGGTTTCTAATTGTTACCTATTTATTGGAAACAACCAAGCGCAAGCAAAAAATTATAACCAAGCTAAATTAAGTTATAAAATGGGCCTCCAGTCGGATAATCAAAATGCTTACCTGCATTATAATTTAGCAACAGCATACCTTGCTACAAAGGATCAAGTCAACTCAGATAAGGAATATGATTTAGCGCATACAATCAATAGACGGCTTGTCAATCCGTTGAAGAAGGATAAACCGGTTCCACTTGTAGACAATCGTAAAATTCAAAAGAAGATTGCAAATGATTCTTCTATCGTCATCAATAGTCAAACACCAGATACAACGGCAGAAAGTAGTTTGCCCCATGAACATTCACCAAACTCAGATTATCATTTGATATGGAGTAAAGAGAAATATGGGATTGTAAATATGAAAGGAGATA
>DATHPV010000309.1:0-5083 GCA_035483495.1 Puia sp. | reverse complement strand
AGGAATAGACTTTGTTCCTGGCCAGGTTGCGAAAGGCGATCTTGAAATAATTTTTGAACATGGTAACGGCTTTGAGATACGATATTACCGTTGTTGAATTTGAAAAAGGGTCCAAATGATAAGATGGGCGCTTATTTTTCAGATCGTTTTTAAATTCTGCCGCCGTTTTCCCTGTCGCCTGTTTAAAAATGCGGTTAAAAGTAGTTTTGGAGTTAAAACCGGCGTCCAGCGCAATGCCCAGCAGGGTTAGCCGGTCACTCGCGGGATCTTTCATTTTCCGGGTTACCTGGCGGATGCGGTATTCATTAATGAACTCCGTGAAGTTTTTCCTGAGCGCGAGATTGATAATCCGGGATAATTCATGAGGATGAATGTTCAGCGTTTCTGCCAGGGAAGATAAACTCAGGTCAGGATCCTGATAATACTTGTTTGTTTCCATGGCTTTCTTCAGCCAGATGCCTTTTTGCCAGAGCTCACCCGAAAGAGAGGATTTTGAAACCAAAGGTTCTGGTCTTAAAAAAGCGGCGGCCGCCATCCAGACAGTTAAAACACCTAAAAGCAGATTCAAAGGAGCATACAAATCCATTCCTGCTATCCAAAGCAGCCATAAGAACCCGAAACCAATCAGCTGGCGGTTGAACCAGCGGAGTTCGTGGCGATTGCGCACACCCCCGCTGAACTTTTGGAGTTTATAAAATTGTTTAATCAAAAAGTAAGACCGGTACAGGTAGATAGAAACGGAAATGGTCGCCAGCAACTGCATACCAATGTTGAAAAACCAAACGGGCAGCAACAATAGAGGAGCGAATAACAACAGAGAGGCAAACAATAACAAAGGCACGAAATGCAGCATATCCCTGCGCCGGAATAAATATTCCGGTCTTATCGTTTTGAGCGAATAAAAATAAATCAGGGGGCCTAGTGCCAGCGAGAACTGAAGTGTTCCCAAACCCGCGGGATCATGCGCCGTATGTGCGGCATCTTGCCCCGCCCATGCGGGGTCAACGAGTAAAATAATCAACCGTAAAATGATAGTGAGAAGGGCCAGGGCAAAATAACCGTTGATCCCGCACGTGCGGGATTGACGGTTGACGGATAATCCCGCCGGTGCGGTAGCTTGTCCCGCACGTATGGGAGCGAACCACAACAACAATATAAAAGTCAGCCCGATAAAAATGGATCCCAGAAGGACCAGATCGTAAGGAGTGATATGGAAGGTAAAATCATGCAAGTCTTTAATCACCTCAATCCCTGTTCCATTTTTTAAAACTGTTGATATATAATATATAAGGTTTTATCCGCTCAAATTTTTGTAACGAAAGCGGACATATAATGATCAGTTTTGGAGCCTATAATTAAAATACAGGTCATAGGGGATATTATGATGCATTCACCTCTGATTCTACTTTTATAACAATTATCCAAGGCAATAATTAACTACTTTTTGCAAAAATACAAGGCATTAATTACCTATTTTTTGCAAAAATACAAGGCATTAGTAGCGTATTAGTGTTGGGCTGATAATTAATGGAGCATTTATGACTGGGATAGCGGTCATTTTATCCGGGCAAAAAACATATGGAAACGAAAGTGAAAAATAAAAAGTCTGTACTTACTTGTAATATGTAACAATACATGTTACATTTGTCAATGATTCTGTCGATTCGTCACAAAGGACTGCGGATGTATTATGAGAGTGGCAATGGAGGAAAGTTACCCAAAGAACAACTTGCAAAAATAAGACGGATCCTGACCTCCCTTGACGCTTTATCGGCAGAATCAGATATAAGATCTTTGGGAAGCGGCATTCATCCATTAAAAGGTGAATACAGGGGATACTGGTCAATTTCAGTTACGGGAAACTACCGGATCATATTTGCATTTAAGCCGCCGGATGTTTTTGATGTTGATTATTTAGATTATCATTAAAATTAAAATATGTTAAAAAGGAATTTACCACCCTCCCATCCAGGAGAAATCCTGAGAGAAATGTTCATAAAAGAACATAATCTTAGCATTACCGAGGTAGCTGCAGGACTCGGAGTTTCGAGAGTCAACCTGTCCGCCCTTGTCAATGAGAGAGCTGGTATTAGTCCGGAGCTGGCTATTAAACTTTCAGAAGCATTTGGTAATACAGCTCAGTTTTGGATTAACCTTCAAAAGAACTATGAGTTGTGGCATGCGGAAAAGAAAGTAAACCGAAAAAAAATAAAACATTTTGTTGCGGCCTGATGGTCATTGGCAGAACGACTTTTAAAGATAAAGAGTCGTAATATACAATTCCGTCAATTCGCAATTAACGCTTACCGGACTTTTTTACTTTATTCAAATTCTTTACTGCCTTTTTCAGACGTTTACGATTGGTAACCGTACTCCCACTAACGTGAATACCATTTCTATTCAATACTCCCATTTAATATCGTAGACATCAAACAGGTAAAATGTTAGTGCGGCTGCTCCGGCATAGACTAAAAAAAATGGATGAAACCAGGTCCATTGATGCTGGAATTTGCTGGAAATATATTCACCAATTAAAAAACAAGCGAATAGGGCGGATTTCACGATGACGGGGGACAAAAAAAACTCTTCTGTCAATAAATAAAACAACAAGTCAATACAAATGAAAATGATCGCCGAATATATAAGTTCGGATATGAGAATTGCGAAAAACATACCCGTTCTATATTCAAGTGATTCAGGACCCGTCGCATCGGGATATGTAAGAATACTGGGCCAACAGGCAAATACAAAGGAAGTAATAAATATGGCTGCGAGCCACGCTTTTAACGGATAAAACTTATTAGCCATCATAAAATGTATGTTTAAAATTGTTACTTATTCTATTTCCATATCGTAATATTCTTACCCAGATGTGTTATACGGAGGCCCTGACTCTTTAGGTTATCCAGAATATCTGTAATGGACGCACTGCGGTTCATTTGGAGATTGATTTTTTTCTCAGGATAACCCATAGGAAAGTCGACTTCCATATCATACCATTTAGCGATCGCAGGCATTATATTTTTTGCGGTAGCTTCCCTGTAGAAAAACTGACCGTTTTTCCAGGCCAATATTTCACTGATACTGACGTCGCGGTTATACGCCAGAGAATCTCTAGTTATTACAGTCTGTTTTCCATTTGAGAAATGAAAACCCTTTTCTGTTTGTTCACCATTTGCATCGGTTTTCCCGTTTATAAGTGTAACGAACAATCCATTGTTCCAGGAATAACTATTGATGTCGAACCGGGATGACGGAGCAAGAGGAATGGTTGGCCATTGAACCCGGGCAGGCTCGTCCACCGAAGCTTCATCGACGGTGGATGACGCTGTAATCAGGTATTGATGGGAACTGTCTTTCGATCTTTCAACAAACACTTCTCCTTCCATTCCCAATGTAATATTGTGCTGATTGAAATTTGCCGGATATGTGATCGAACTGGCACCGTTTAACCAAATGAGCGTTCCGTCTGGCAGCTGTACAATAAACAATCCATCCAAAGGCGTGCGCAGTGTATATAGTTTACTGTTCTGTGCATCGTATTCGTTGGGAACTACATATATCGGCTCACCCTTGGAAGTTTTGTGAATTTTTATGCCGATCCGACCTGCATTAAAACCCCGCAAAAAATCATTAAAGGCCATTGTAATTCCGTCGGAAGAAAAAATGTCGGCTTTATAATGTGCGTATTTGGATTTTGGCAAATAGGGCTGAACCTTAATCACCAAAATAATTACACAGGCAACGCGAAACAACCTGCGAAGGAAACGTCCTCTCCTTATCGTTTTCACAGGGCTGGAATCGGCAGTCATTTGGATAACCTTGCTATTCGATAAAGTCCCGGACTTTCTTTCCTCTATGTCTTCAGGATCGGAAATCATCGATCCCCAATATTCTACAGGCGTCAAACCGGATGACGCATATTCATCCTCTGTAAACACTGCTTCGTCTTCATCTTCCAGCAGTTGGGTATCGGAATCATTATAAGGATTATCGTTCATTGATTCGGATAGCCTGGTTCCCGAAAGAAAAGATAATCGGGTTTTCAATTTTTCAAAATCCCGGTCGCGCTCACTATAATAATCCTGCATTTCCTTCCGCAAAGAATCAGGATCCGTCATCTGAAAAAAAAGCTTTTCATTTTCGGGATCCTGATTTCTCCAAACAAGCAATTCCTCCTGCTCTGCGGGCGATAATTCACCGCGGGTATATAAAAACAAAAACAAACCTATTTTTTTAGACTCTTTCATAAAGTTTCTTTTAGAGTGACGTCAATTGCGCCCAGAGCAAAGGCAAAAAAAGCTTGATGAGATACATTGTTCTGGCATCGCCTTTAGCAGCCTTCCTCAGTCTGTTAAGGGCAATAGTGATCTGGGCTTCAACCGTCTTTTCTGCTATGCCCAGCTCCGCTGCTATTTCTTTATTGCGCATATCCCTGATAAAAGACATAAAAAATATAGCCCTGCACTTCGGCGGGAGCCTTTGAATGGCCAAATCATGAAATGTCCTGGCAAATTCCTTCGCATCTTCACGTTCCTTAATACGATCTTCAATCCGTTGGTAAAACTTCTGAACTTTCTCCATATTTATGACTGGAGTCTTCTTACGTCGCAGAAAATCCCGACAGACTGTAAATGTTACAAATCTCATATACCGTTCCAGGCTATAAATTGAAATAAACGGCCCCTTCTGTTTATACATGATGAAGAAAATATCATTCACCAGATCAGTTTCAATATGAAACCTGCCTAATTTTTCATTCACCCGACGTTTGACATCCGGATGGTAGGTTTCATAAAACCTGTGAAAGGCAAGATCTTTCCGGTTATTGAAAGCGTCCAGCCAGTTTGGAGATAATTTATATGACTTCATAGTTGAAAAACCAAAAATAAAAAAGGGCTTTTTCACCTGAGCATAACCGTGAAAATAAAAGTCCTAAGGTTTCAAAAAGGAAAATCCCCTAAAGGTTTTAAAATAAATATCCTTTATAAGGGAAAATACTTAGTCGAGCCATAGGTTTGAAAATAAATAAACCCCTAAAGCGGTTAAAAAAATACTGCAAGGTTTAGAAACAGAAATACCC
>DATHPV010000308.1:0-2351 GCA_035483495.1 Puia sp. | reverse complement strand
ATATTCATAAAATTCTCATCCATCCTGGATGCTTTATTTACAGCCATTACGCGTTCAATAAAAACAAATATTGCCGTAATAAGTAATAATGCCAGTGGTATCATCAGTGGTCCGCCACGTTCCAGGATGTCCCAAAGGTTTTGTTTTCCCGGAGCTGGAATAATACCCGCGCGGGCAAGACTGTCTTTAATCTTAGAAGAATCAATGATTATCTGAAGAAAGAAGAAATTCATTCGTAACGTTGGTTTTATTGAAGTAAAAATAAGCTTTCAGTCGTTAACTAACGTCTGTTGGCGATTTGTATTATTTAACGAAAAGCTAAATCAACCCTTAACGAATTACCTTTTGGAAAGTCGTAATACACTAAAAAGCATAGGATACAATGGTGAATGTACTAATTTCCGGAGTCCGATAACCGGAAATGCACGCACGAACCAGATGTTTTATCTTTGAAACCATGGCAGATTTACTGGATGTACTAATTATTGGCGGCGGTCCGATAGGGTTAGCTTGCGGACTGGAGGCAAAAAAAGCCGGACTAAGTTATCTGATTCTCGAAAAAGGGGTACTTGTCAATTCGCTGTACCACTATCCTTCGAATATGACTTTTTTTTCCACTTCTGAAAGGATCGAAATAGGAGAAATACCATTTGTAAGCAATAATGCAAAACCTACCAGACCTGAAGCGCTTGAATACTATCGGAGAATTGCTGTTTCGCAGGATTTAAATATTCACTTGCAGGAACCGGTTCTTGAAGTTTTACATGCCGGAGAGTATTATGAAATTGTGACTCCGGTGTTTCACTATTTATCAAAAAATATAATTGTGGCCATTGGGTTTTACGACATACCCAATCTGCTGAACATTCCTGGTGAAGACTTAAAAAAAGTGAGGCATTATTACAAGGAACCTCATTTTTATGCCATGCAAAAATTGCTGATAGTTGGTGCAAATAATTCGGCTGTTGATGCAGCCCTTGAAAGTTTTCGCAAAGGTGCGGAAGTAACAATGGTGATCAAAGGACCTGAAATTGGTAAGCGTGTGAAATATTGGGTCAGACCCGATATTGTAAACCGAATTGAAGAAGGTTCTATAAAAGCTTATTTTAATTCCAATTTACTGGAAATCCGGGAAAAGGAAGTAGATATTAAAACGGTTGAAAAGATTATTACGATTCCCAATGACTACGTGCTGCTGATGACAGGATACCAACCAAATTTTTCGTTTCTGGAGAAGTTGGGTATTGAACTGTCGAAAGACGACAAGCGGTATCCCAGTTATAACAAAGACACAATGGAAAGCAACCGGAAAAACATTTACCTGGCCGGAGTTGTATGCGGCGGCATGGATACGCATATCTGGTTCATTGAAAATTCAAGAGTACACGCAACTCAAATTATCCGCGAGATTCTCCAAAAGAAAAACCCTGTTAAGAATTTTCTTCCCAAATCCGACTGAGATGGATGATGGTTTCTAAGCTTTTTTCCATATCCTGCACACACACATATTCATGTTTTCCGTGAAAAGCCATTTCACCTGTGAACAAATTCGGACATGGCAAACCCATAAAAGATAATCTGGAACCATCTGTCCCCCCTCTTGCCGCAGATTCTCTGATCTGAACACCCGCTCTGCGAATAGCTTCGCGGGCATTTGCTGAAACCTGGGGATTATTTTCGAGCACTTCCTTCATGTTTCGATATTGTTCTTTGATTTCATATTCAAACCGGCCCCCTGGAAATAGGAGTATTACATCTTCGGCTTTGTCTTTCAGATAATTTTCATATGCCTGTAGTTTAGCGGTATTGAAATCGCGTACTATAAACTCCACAACCATTCTTTCAGAATTGCCATCCATACTTACAGGATGTACAAATCCATATCTTCCTTCGGTTGTCTCAGGCGAAAATTCGTCGTTAGGTAGTTCTGAAATAAAAGCCGAAGCCATCTTGATTGCGTTTACCAGTTTATCCTTTGCATGTCCGGGATGCGCGGAAATACCGTGGAAAACAAACTTCATCCCGTCTGCAGAAAATGTCTCTTCTTCAAAAGTTCCTATTTCGGGTCCGTCTAATGTATATCCAAAATCTGCACCCAGTTTTATCATATCCAGTTTGTTAACCCCGCGACCAATTTCTTCATCGGGAGTAAAGAGTATGCGAATCTTTCCGTGCTTAATTTCAGGATGTAGCATAAGATAGGATGCAAGTTCCATGATAACCGTAATACCAGCTTTATCATCTGCACCTAATAATGTTTTTCCGGAAGCTGTTATAAGATCCTGCCCTATTTTTTCAAGCAGGTAGGGATGGTCGGTGGTTCGTATGATTTGTTCAGGGTCGTCGGGCAG
>DATHPV010000307.1:0-6362 GCA_035483495.1 Puia sp. | reverse complement strand
CAATGTTAGCGCGGGTAAATCTTTATCTTAAGAAATGGTCAGCAGCCGATTCTGCTGCAACAGCAGTTATCAATTCGGGACAGTTTAGCTTAGTTCCATTGCCTATGGTCCCAGAATTTCCACCAAATGTAAATCCTGATAGCGATGCTTTTAGTGCGAATAGCGTTGAAGCTATCCTTCAGTTTGAGACAGTCAATGTCAGACCTTGGGCAACTGCGGAGGGAGATGCAATAGAGCCTTCGAGGGCGGGCGGATTCCCAGGATTCATATTGGAAAATTCAGTAATTAATGGTTTTGAGTCAAATGACTTGCGCCGTTCGGCTTGGGTGGATAGTATAGTATTCAATGGAGCTACTTATTATTATCCCACTAAATATAAGGTTTGGAGAGGCGCCTCAGGGAACATTACAGAATATTATATGGTATTAAGGTTTGCCGAACAATATCTAGTTCGGGCGGAAGCAGAGGCGAATGGAGCCGGCGGTGGTCCTGGTTCTGCCATAGCCGACTTGAATATCATTAGAACGAGAGCGGGTCTTTCTCCGTTATCGGATACGACCGGAGACATTTCTAGTGCAATAAAGCAGGAATGGAGGAATGAATTTTTTGCAGAGTGGGGACATCGATGGTTAGATTTAAAAAGGTGGGGTATGGCTTTATCAACACTTGACACGATACCAATAAAGGGAAGCAACATTAATAACAACCAATTACTTTACCCCATACCGCTACCTGAGATTCAAGATGACCCAAATCTTATCCAAAATCCCGGTTATACATCCCACTAGCCTTTATAATATTAAAAAAAAATAGTATGAAACGTAGAACATTTATGCTTCTAATAATGGCAATTCAATTTGCCTCGACTGGGTGCATTAAGACTGCTACATCCCCTGGCTCAGCATCGCTAACAATCGTCAATGCAGTGAACCTGAGCAATCCTTTGGTTACTAATTTTACTCCTGTGAATGAAAAAAATGGTAGCAGAATTCCACTAGAGTATTATTCGATTGCAAACCAGATAGGTTATGCCTCATCGTATGAATGGGGTTCATACATTAATTACACTTCCATTTCCCTTTCACAAATTGAGGACACGTTTGCTAATATTTGGAGCGGCACTCTTGTTCTTCCCGTTGGGAGCATTCATACTCTGTTCCTAGCGGGAGATACCACTAAGGTAGACTCATTATTTTCAACAGATGTAATCCCATATATTGCTCCAGGTGACAGTTCAACAGGAGTGCGTTTTGTGAATCTTGCACAAAACGCATCGTCAGTGCTAGTAACAATTCAGGCTGATACAACACATAGCCCAATTGCCAATAATATTAGTTACAAAACTATCACTCCATTTCAACAATTACCGGCAGATGTAAATGCGTTAACCAATGGATACACTTTTGAATTTCGTGATGAGGCAACTGACAGTATTTTAACCACAGTTTCACTATATAACTATAGCTATCCCGCTCAACTATTACCATTTAAATGTGAGACTGTGATTTTGATCGGTCAAGCAGGCACAAGTGTTCAAGTTCCCTTGTCGGGAATGATCTATCCAAACTATTAAGATTTGGACATCACGAAGGCTTTTAATGGGTTGATATTTGAGTATTAGTTCGCCTGCAATCGAATTTTGGGACTTTTAAAAAATGACTAAATGAAGTATCCGATTTATTCTTGCTTATTTTTTGTATTTATTCTAGAATTGATCGGCTCGTGCGGACCGCCAGAGCGAAAAAAAATGCCAGCCTTTTCTTATCTGAACGAAGCCGTTAGTCAATTATCCTTGCCAAAAAAAAACGAACCGTTTATTGTCGGGGACACCACTATTAACAACGAACAATTTTTTTCTATTTCGATTCCTAATGGTGCTTCGGATTCAATGGCCTTTAGGATGCTTCGAACTTATCAACCGGTAGCTAAAATATTGTATGATGCAATGATAAAGCAGGGTGATAAAGGTGTGGTCATAGATCTTTGTAACAATGGAGATCCGCAGCACACAACAAATCTAAATGTTACATTCTTGGATCAATTTTCATTGCCAGTCGTTTTGATATGGAACTTCTCTACAGAATCACGTGTAGCAGGATTCATAAATAAATTAAGCCAATTGGATAATTTTAAATACACAGTCATAAGAACTGATGAGCAGGTTGGACTAGTGAGGTATTCAACAGAGGATTGTTTTCGATTTCCTTCAAATATTTCAGCGCATTAGAAAATCGTTTAATTAATAATTATGATTTATTCAGTTTTTAATAATAAAAAATTCACTCCTTATTTGTTGATACTTTGTTTCACTTCTTTGTTGAGTACTTACACACTAAGTCAAAATAGTGCTACAGATTCGGCAATTGCCAAACTCGATTCAATTCGCAAGGCGAATCGCCCCCGCGATGGGATTAAGGAATTTGGAGAAGTTATTACTCCTATTTATTCAGCTAAAAAAGGCTTATTTAATGTTTATCAATGCAGGGACACTATTTATTTTGAGATACCAATTTCAATTTTAAATAGAGATATTGAAGTCGTCAACAGATTAATAAAAGGCCCCGGCGGGACAGATGTATACTCAGGCGAAGAACTATGTGAAAAGACCATCCAGTTTGAACGAAATTCAGCTGATTCAACAATCCGAATTCGATACAATATTGTGATAAGCCAGGCGGACAGCAATAGTGATATTTTCAAAGCCGTTATGAAGTCTAACGATAACCCCATAGTAATTTCATTTCCAATTAAAGCTTATGGAGTTGATTCCACAAGTTGGATCATTGATGTGAGTAAGTATCTGAAAGATCCAAATAGTTTTTTTATCAGCATGGATGGCAGCAACCTAAACGATAAAGTTGAAGCGAAAAAAGATATTTCGATTGATTTTATCCATTCTTATCCAATCAATGTCGAAATAGAAATCTCCCGTAATGGAGTTTTTAAGAATTTAAGAGGTATGCCCCCAAATTCGCCCGTTACTATAGTCAGCCATACAAGCTTTGTTGAGCTCCCTTCAGAACCTCTGCAACAAAGAATTGCCGATCCGCGCATAGGTTATTTTGCAGACCAGGTGAATGTATTTGGAGATCATCAACAGAAAATGGAAGATCGAAGATTTATTCTCAGATGGAGATTGGAACCAATAGACGAGGACATTCAAAAATGGAAAAATGGTGGTATTGTTGAACCGAAAAAACCGATAATTATTTATATTGATCCTGCAACTCCGAAACAATGGAGAAAATATTTGATAGCAGGAATTAATGATTGGCAAAAAGCATTTGAACAGGCTGGATTTAAAAATGCAATTTTCGGCAAAGAGTGGCCCGAAAAAGATACCAGCATGCAGATGGATGATGCGAGATATTCATTTATCAACTACATGCCCTCAGAATTATGGAATGCATTAGGCCCAAACGTACATGACCCTCGGAGCGGCGAGATAATTCAAACTCATATTCATTGGTACCATAACGTGATGCAATTATTGCATGAATGGTACATCATTCAGGCTGGTGCAACAGACCCTAAAGCAAGGAATGCTGTGTTTGATGAAGAATTAATGGGTCAGCTCATAAGATTTGTAAGCAGCCATGAGGTCGGACACACGCTAGGGCTGACCCACAATTGGGGAGCAAGCAGCCAGACCCCTGTTGATTCATTAAGAAGCAAACATTACTTGGATATCCATGGTCACACTTCGAGCATTATGGACTATGCAAGGTTTGATTATGTGGCACAACCGGAAGACAATATTCCTGAATATGATCTTTTCCCAAGGATTGGTGAATACGACAAATGGGCGATTGAATGGGGATATAGATACAGTAGTGCGAAGACGCCAGAGGATGACAAGAAAATTATGAGCAAATTAATTTCGGATTCATTATCCAAAAATCGAAGACTTTGGTATGGCGCACAAACGAATCCAATTTTTGATCCGAGATCGCAGAATGAAGACCTTGGTGATGATGCAGCAAAAGCAAGTATGTATGGGATCAAAAACTTAAAAAGAATTTTACCCAATCTTCCAGTATGGGAACATGAAGACGACGAAGAATATCAAAACCTTGAGTTGACCTACAAAATGCTCAAAAATCAATTCTTCACATATATGAATCAGGTATTACGAAATATTGGCGGAGAATATACAACTTTAAGAGGAGAGTCTCAGGATAGCACAGTTTTGATCGTAGGGCAAAAACAAGTGTATGCACCAGTTCCAATCGCAAAACAAAAAGAAGCGTTGGGCTTTTTTGACAACGAACTATTTACTACCCCTCTTTGGATTCTGGACAAGAATATAACGCAAAAAGTAGCGGCGGCGACGCAACCGGATTTTGTTGAAGATTTGCAAGTGAAAGTGCTTAATAGTTTACTAGATATTGGCAAGATAAATAAACTGCTCGCCAACATGCGCAAATACGGAGTGGATGGTTACAGAGTTGATGAATACATCAGCGATATACATAAGATAATCTGGAAAGAACTTACAACTGGAAAATCAATCGAACCATATAGAAGAAATTTGCAAAAATCCTATGTCGGTGCGCTCGCAGATATCATGACATCGAACAAACAGGAAGTAACCGAAACAGACACTCACTCAATCGTCAGAGCAGATATGCTCAAGTTGCAGAAAGAAGTTCATTTAGCTATTCCTAAAGAGAAAGAAAATTTAAGCAAGTATCATTTACAGGATCTCGAGAACCAAATCAAAAATGTGTTGGAAGCAAAAAGATCGATGCAGTAATGAAAAAAATAAAACTCCTAACTGTCTTTTTTATTTTCGTCGAGATCTCTCTTTGCCAGCATGCAAAAATTGAACTGGACGGTGCATCAACAATCATCATCAATAAAAATATTTACGGTCATTTTGCTGAACATCTCGGAAGATGTATTTACGATGGTTTTTACAAAGATGGAAAAATAAGAATGGACATTGTGAATGCATTAAAAAAAATTCATGTCCCCATTCTTCGATGGCCGGGTGGATGTTTTGCAGATCAATACCATTGGAAAGATGGTATTGGCAACAAAAAAAATAGACTTGTAACGGTGAACACCACTTGGGGCATGATTACAGAAGATAATAGTTTCGGTACTCATGAATTCTTACAATTATGTGAACTCATCGGCTGCGAACCCTATATCGCAGGTAATGTAGGAACCGGAACTCCACAAGAAATGGAGAACTGGATCGAGTATTTGAATTATGATGGTAATAGTACTCTCGCTAATTTAAGAAATACTAACGGTCATGCACAACCGTTTCATGTGTCTTATTGGGGGATCGGTAATGAATCCTGGGGTTGCGGTGGAGAAATGACAGCAGAATATTATTCGAATCAGTATAAACGCTATGCTTCTTTTTGTATGGATTATCCTGGTACGACACTTAAAAAAATTGTCAGTGGTGCTAATGGTGATGATTATAATTGGACGGAAACCTGCATGAAAAATATTCCGACAGAAGATATGTGGGGAATAGGACTTCATTATTACACGCTCACCGATGGATGGAATCATAAAGGATCTGCGACTAATTTTTCTGAAGAACAATATTTTAATTCATTGAAGAATTGTTTGCGGATGAAAGAGTTGATAGAAAAGCATTCAGCTATTCTGGATAAATATGACCCCTCAAAAAAAGTCGCACTTGTCGTTGACGAATGGGGAATTTGGAAAGATGCAGAGTCGGGGACAAATCCTGCTTTTTTGTATCAGCAAAATTCTTTACGCGATGCGTTGATTGCGGCTACAACTTTAAATATCTTCAACAATCATTGTGAGCGTGTAAAAATGGCGAATCTTGCGCAGACTGTAAATGTATTGCAAGCGCTTATTCTTACAAGCGGAGATACTATGTTACTCACGCCGACCTATTATGTTTTTGATCTCTTTAAAGTGCATCAGAATTCAAAATGGATCCCGATAAAAATAGCATCGCCGAATTACACTTATAATGATCAGAGTATCCCTGCGATCAATGCATCTGCTTCTGTTGACATTAATGGAGTCGCACATATTTCTTTAGTGAATCTGGATTCAAAAAAAAATATTGCTGTATCTATTGAAATGAGTGAATCGCAATACAAAAACATAACGGCGCAGGTACTCACTTCAGAAAAATTTAATGATGTAAATACATTTAGCAACCCAAATAAAGTGATCATTCATTCTTTTACTGATTTTAAAAAAGATGGAAAAACATTGAGTGTAAATATGCCATCAAAATCTATTGTCGTACTGGAATTAAAATAAAAAATGTATGCGACCAGATTATCCTTCAAAAATATTCCGCGACGAGCGTACAAATTACGTAATGCTGCTGCATGCGCTCGCAGAAGATGCCGATA
>DATHPV010000306.1:0-11740 GCA_035483495.1 Puia sp. | reverse complement strand
TGATGCTCCCTGTAAGATTATACTGTTCACATTTCGCATAAATTGTTCGGGTTTGGCCCTTATGTCGATAACGGATACCAAACATCGGTGTATTTCCCACGAGCGACCAGAGACGAGCAAGTTTCAAAGTCATATCAACCGGGTCCTTTAACATTGTTTCATTTTTCATAGAACATGATCAAATTTAAAAAACCGGTGAGTAGACACTCCCCCGGCGTATTTACTAAAACAAAACCTCAACACGAACAAACTAACTGACACGTTTTTGAATAATATATAGAATACCGCTTGCAATCTTTAAAATAATATAGAAGGGTCTGTAGAGACAAACCCTTGAAATGGACAATAAACTTGTCGCATGAGAATAAATCTGCAGGGTAAGTAAATACAAACCCTGATCACCAAAAATGATTGCTTATGACTGAAAAAGATAATTTGTCAGATCGGGTGTGCACGAATTCAGATCAAAAGGCGTCGGTAGCCAGTGACTGCACAAGAAAGGCATAATCCTCTCTTTGATCGTAGAAAACCTTGGTGGGATAGTCCGGCTTCATCGGTGTACTGCTTATAAATGCTGCTAAGTATAAAGACAGTTCAGCTGGCAAAAAGTACTAGTCTGTTGAAAAATTTTTTTGCCCCTTCAGGTTAATCAAGCCATTATTAATGTTGCTAACAGAGGTGAAATCAAGTCATTATATAAAATCAGACATACTGAATCAAAATTTATAGTATCCGGCACAGGAGAGATAATGATGGCGGCGACGGGCATATAGTTTTGCACTTCAATAAAACAGAAACTTATGTACCGCCGCCTGATCGTTGTTGTGTTGATATCTCTCCTATTTGCGTGTTCCAAATCAAATACCAATCCGAATGGCACGCTTCCGACTTTAAACAGCTTTTCTTTCAACCAGTCGGATAATAGTATCCCCGTGAACTCGAATGCTACGATCGATGGCGGGCAGGTGACCATCTTTCTTCCTCCCGGCACCGCGGTTAATCATCTGATTGCTCGTTTCACTGCAAGTTCGGGTGCTACAGTCACCGTTTTGGAAACAGACCAGCAGTCTGGTGTAACGGCGAATGACTTCAGCAAAACCCTGACTTACACCGTCAAAACCGGTTCGCAGAGCCAGGATTACACCGTTCATTTGATAACAGACATTAAACCCATTGACGAACTGGTCAATAAGTTTATGGCAAAATATAATGTTCCGGGAATGTCTGTTTCGGTTACGAAAGACAACCGGCTGGTTTATTCAAAGTCCTATGGTTACGCAGATACCAGCGCTCATCAGCCGGTAACCAATTCCAATTTATTTCGACTTGCAAGTGACTCCAAACAATTCACCGCAGTAACCATCATGCGTTTGCTGGATCAAAAAAAAATAGCCATGACCGACAAAATTTTCGGAGAAGGCGCGATTCTGGGAACTGCTTATGGAACTAAACCTTACGGTACCGGAATTACCGATATCACTGTCAGCGACCTGCTGCATCATACCGGCGGCGGTTGGTCGGCAGACGGCAACGCCTATAATAATTACAACGACCCGATGTTCAGCAATCTCTCTATGAATAATGCGCAACTGATCAGCTGGACGCTCGACAATATGCCGCTGGATACCCTTCCGAACACCCGGTTTGAATATTCTAATTTTGGATTTTTCCTGCTGGCCAGGGTAATCGAAAAAATTACCGGTGAAGCGTATGCGCAGGCAGTGCAGGATCTTGTACTTACACCCTGTGGCATCACGGATATGCGGATAGCGGGCAATACCCTCGCCGATCGCGCGCAAAATGAAGTCGTTTATTACAACCAGGAAACGCAAAACCCCTACTTCGGACTGAATATCAGCCGTGCCGATGGCTGCGCAGGCTGGATCGCATCATCGGTAGATCTCATTAAATTCAACACACGTATTAATCAGCTGAATCCTGCTACAGATTTATTATCCGCCAATGCTTACACAGTAATGACCAGCACCACACCGGCCAGTAATGGATACGCCTGTGGCTGGTCCGTTTATCCTGATCAGGAGGGATTTGAACATGAGGGAGCACTTCCCGGAACATCATCCGATCAGGCATTTCAGACTTTACTGATGAATCCAAACAATACCGGAAATTTCAGTTTCGGCATTGTCGTCAATACCAGGAGCCTCGACAATAATTATGGAACTGATCTGGATAATATATTCTGGCATGCGCGGCCCAATATTTCTGTATGGCCGAGCTATGATCTGTTAGCTGTCAGTCAGTAAAAATTATTTTTTGCGAATTTGAATTCAGGTGGGAGTGCCAACATATGATATTCAAATATGGAAATGATTTTGTCCAATTTATTTACTATACAGGAAATACCATTTTCCGCCGGTATAATTGGAATCAAAATAAGTGGCCAGGTATCCATTCTTGTCGAAACTGAGACTTAGTAAATAAGTCGTACTGCTCGTGTTGATAATATTGCCACTCGCGTCTTTATTTATCGTTTCACTCGTCATCTTATCCGGCATATTTTTATAACCATTGTTCAGTGGCCAGTCGTAAAACATATTCATTTCATTCATAATGGCCGGATTACTGAGCGCAACATTATCAGG
This sequence comes from Puia sp., assembly GCA_035483495.1. Taxonomy (GTDB): domain Bacteria; phylum Bacteroidota; class Bacteroidia; order Chitinophagales; family Chitinophagaceae; genus Puia. The sequence continues at coordinate 9,137 of DATHPV010000306.1, read as the reverse complement.
ATATGCACTGCTATATTCAAACGTTGTGCTTGTTTCCTGGTTCGGACTTCCTGGCGGATTAACTGAAACCTGATCTTTTTCAATTACATTTCCTCCTGATATCTGATGATTGGTAATTGTATGATGTACATTATTGCTTATGGTGATCATACCGTTATTATTCCATATTACTGAATCTCTTTCTGCCCGGGTTTCTTTCGCCAGCAGGCCTGCGGCGTCATATTCATATACTGTTGTGTCGAAAGTATATGTTGTGGGAATACCTCCCGGCGAATCATTTTGCACAAGGTTAAACTCAATTCTTTTTAACGCCTTGTTATCGGAATCCAACGTGAACCAAATGGTGTCAGCTCCATATACTCCCGGATACGGGTTTGTGGCCGGTTGGGCATAAACCGCTTCGTTACCGTTATAAGATATGGTAGCCATAATGCCCTGAGGATTATTCTCTGGAGAAAAGATCCGTGTTATTCTGCCGGAAGAATCATATTGAAAACCATAACTATAAATCAGGCTGCTGTCGTCTTTACGTCGTTCTACCGACATCAAACGGTACTTGGCGTTACTATCTGAAGAGGAATCCGTTTTTGGATTAACTACATTGTTTGTGGTGTTTTCTTTTTTACAGGAGGAAATAAATAGAATAATGCCGGCGAAGCTTAATAAAAGTTTGAGAGATTTCATATGGTTTTTTTCAAGGGTTGGAAAGTTGCATAAATATTAAAACAACTTACTGCAAATGCAAATTTTTCAGCCAGATTCTAAACATAGAACCCGGGAATTTTATTGTATGCTGAACTTTTTAATCATGTTCGCACAAGAGAATATACATGAAAACCATTAGACATAGTCTGCCCGTTTTTCCTGTATTGAGAATCATTGATTATTATCAATTATCCTTTTGTATCGTTGTTCCGCAATTATGCCGGGCTTCGGCAGACCTGACTCCTACCCTTTTACAATCCAATAGATAGTGTATGCATGGCTGTTATGACAAACAATGCCGATGGTGTTTATACAGTTTATGGTGAAATCATATTTCCTAAGTGTTTCTACTTAGTTGTTTTTTATTTTAATTGAAAATCAATAAAAAAACGAATGTTAAAATAATTAAAACGTGATGCATGACGTTATTGAATATTATTATAATCAATACAAAAATTGATTATCCGAAAATATCCCATATGAAATTTCTGATATTTCCATTTGCCTCGCTGATCGTTACATGTTCATATAGTCAAAGTAAAAAATTCAGTTTTAAACTCGGTGAAGAATATGAACTTCCACGCAAAACAGAAGACCTTGCTTATTTTGGAAACGAAAAAGACGGAATTGTTAATCTCAGTGTTAAGAAGGAGGAACTGAATATTGTTCGTTTCGATCCAAAATCACTGTCCAAAACAATGGAACAGAAAATTGATCTGGATGTAAGTAAATACTTTGAAAGCGAAATGGTTGCGGATTTTAATAACAGCGAGTATTACTGGCTGCACAGCGACTATGATAAAGGGGCCAAACAGGAAACACTTTATTATGATAAAATCGATGTGAAAGGCGGTAAAATAGCGAAATCCAATAATCCCCTGTTTGCTACTACCAAAGTGGCCATGGATGCTTTTACGGCATCGATTCCGTTTAATTTTCACAGTTATGTAGCTCCCAGCTCTTTTAAATCCAGTCTTAAATATCAATACAATTACGATGCTGACAGGAAAAAGTTATTGGTCACCTACCGGCTGGAACCAGAATTCCGGAACGACAAAATAAATTATGACCGCATCGGTTTTCAGGTATTTGATGAACATCTGAATAAAGTATGGGGATCTGAATTCAAAATGCCTTACACGGAAGCCATTATGGACAATATGGGTTTTTCCGTGGATGTGAAAGGCAATGCGTTTATGCTGGCAAAAGTATATGATTCAGATTCCAGGAAGGAAAAATCGAACGGTTCGGCAGCCTATCATTACGAAGTCTTTAAATTTACCAAAGACAATAAAGACATTGCCATTTCGAAAATTCCTGTTGGAAATAATTTTATCAAAGAGGCGGACCTTATTGAAAACTCCAATCATGAAATGATCGTTGCCTGTACCTATAGTAAAAAAGTCAAAGGCAGTGGTACAGATGGAATTTTTCTTGCCATTGAAAATAGTGATGGCAAAATAACCAACTATAAAAATGGTTTTTATGAATTTCCAAAAGCTGAAATGGAAAAGTTTGAAAAGGCAAGAATTCAAAGGAAGATAGAAAAAGACGAGAACTTTGAAATTAAAAATCTGAAAGTCCGTGATCTGCTGGAAGATCCGGATGGCAGTGTTTTTATTTCCTGTGAAGAATATTGGTATGAGACAACAACTTATATGGACGGTTATGGCAGAACCAGTACCCGAACCACTTATTACTATGGAGATATCTATGGCTCAAAAATTAATGCAGCCGGCCAGTTTGAGTGGCTGCGCAAGATCCCCAAGAGACAAAGGGGATCTCTGGGAAGAGGCACCATGGGATTTAAACTAATCAATGATGCCAGCGGATTTTATTTTCTATATCTGGATAACATACACAATCTGAATCTGGGAGAATCCGAACAACCTAAATATCATGAAGATGGTAAGGGCGGCCAGGTAATGGTATCCAAAATCGATTACCAGGGAAATGTATCAAAGGAATTACTATTTGATACGAGAGAGGAAGACATTATGATCTATCCTTCTGAATTCGAAAAAATATTTGGCAATCAATTTATTGGCAGGGCAAAAATCAAATCCAAATTATTTCAACCTGTGATGATTATTCCGAAATAATTTTTTTCCTCGGACTACAAATCGCAATTACCAATTCCTCCAATTTTGCAAGGGCTGCTTGCCCGTCTGAATTTTGGTCCAGTATTTCAGGTTCATATTGAAGCAGCATTCGATTTCCGCCTTTTTTCCTGTCACGATCTTTTGCAATTTAGTGGTCGCACAAATATGAAACAGCCAATGCGATTCGTTTTTACTTTAAAATCGATTAACAAATGATTATTTTTTGGTGGTAGCATTTCCATTGTACCTTTTATATTTCCGACTTTCTCGATTATTTCTTCTTTGGTTAATTTTACTTTTCCTTCTCTGTCAGATTCAATAAAATTAATATTTGACCATGAGTCGCTTGATTTAAAATTTTTTAACCAAATAAAATATTCGGTAAAGGGTTTTTAGTCATTGACCTATTTATTATCCCTATTTCAATTTTAATCGGGATATACATCATTTACAACTTTTTAAAATTCCAAGAATTAATAACCTCTGCATAAACACTCACCTGGAATTAAGACTTCGTGTTCGTCACGAGCATCTGGAGAAAGAATAGTTTGTGAAATATGAAATTTTTTAACCAAAATTACGCCATATTGCCCTGCAAATCTTGCTGCCTTAGAGAACTTTTTAGTCCAACTTGTAAAAACTATATGTGTATCGCCTGGATTATGTCTGTCTTTTTCGGGATGACATATCTTAGATTTAAATAGCTTTAGGAAAAAGAATCAAATTTTATTTGAATTCTTTATCCCAATCTAGCATACCCTTCTTTGAGAATAAATTGTATACAACGTCGACTTTAAAAAGCGTTGGATTCATTAATTTCATGGATAAGATATATGCATTGTAATCTTCTTTTGAAGTGAATCCTTTTTCCTCTGCCTTTGAGGAACAATTACGAACCATGCTTCTTTAACCCTTTAATTGTTACAATAAGTTTCACCGCAATGGATTAAAATAAATTTTTTATACACATTTATATCCTCAACATTTGAAATCGATCCTGGTGTCGTTTCCAAATTCATACTCCATTCACGACTTCCATTTAGTTTAAGCAATTGATATGGTTCGATTAAAGGAATTCTTACTGCATCCCAAGAGGAATTAGTATTTGCATAAAAGTTATTATCTTGAATCCTATTATTTTTTGAGTTATTACATCCAAAAATAACACATAAAAAAAACAGCTAAAGAAAATAAAAAATAAAAGTTTCATTCATGTTATTTAACTGTGGTTTGCCAATCTGCATTTACGTTTAAATCTCTATTTCCTCCTGCTACATCGTGATAGAAAAAACCAGTTATCGATGTAATATTATTATAGGCATCTGACCTTCCACCTGGAAGAAGAACAAGGCGTCCTTATAAAAATCATCTCCGCTTACGTCCGCGATTTTAGAGCCAAACAGGCGTACGCTTCCTAAAATAAGAAAGCCGCAGCAGGTGCTACGGCTTTCTCTCAATCATTTTTGTATATTATTATCATACCATTTTCTTCCATTCGTCTAAATTTTTTCGTGTAAATAAAATTGCATCCTAACAGTAGCAGCTACAATTTCGTAGTCATTTCCCCAGTATCAATATTAATCCTAAAAAGAATACCCAGCCCAGGATGAGGATCTGAAAAATAAATCATAAAATCAGTTTCCCAATGTTTACCCAATTTGCTATTTATCTTCCGAGGCGCTGTATTATCAATAAGCTGAACAATAATGTTCTTATTCCCATTACTATCTATAAGCCCCACGTATTGTCTAACCCAACGAGAAAAGAAAACTTTGGTATCAACATTTGTCTTTTGCACCTCATTATACTTCCTATTAAAAATTTCTTCTGCTTTCGTTACATCGTCTATTATTGGTGTGTACCTAGATTGAAAATTGCTCATTTCGATGCCAACAGCATAATTCTTATTAAAAATTACACCCACCTCCTTGTAATAATTTGGCAAATGCACCACATTGTAATTTTTCAAAGCACTATCACTTTTTTGGGATAAACTTGTAAATGCAAAACAAATGGTAAATACAGATATCAAAGTAATGTTTTTCATTGTGCGATTATATTACTAAATTTTAAATCTCCAAATAAATCTGTTTTCCGAGTTGGGTTAGACGCCGGTATAGGTCCTTCACCAATGTTTGTACCTGAAGCATCCTGATATAAACTGTAAAAGGCTCTTAGGTTTATTCCATTCTCAGCTCTTAACTGATTTTCTACTTGGGACGCATAAATTTCCGCATTGGCAACTGGCTGCGTTCCGCCTGTAGGTGTATACCATGAAGAATAATCTATTTTCCCATCATCTATTTGATCCTGGGCGTGACCTAACTCATGTCCTAATCCTATAAAAGAAGGTCTACTTGTATTCAAAGCTGCGTCTGGTCCTCCATTTTTATTACTCGGATCCCATCGCACGACATTTGTCATACCGGTTGCTTTGTCATTTGCATTAAAACTATTATCCCCTTTAATAATATTTACTGTTTGAGTGCTGTTTACAATATCCTTCACTAAACTATTTCCAGCGGGTCCTCCAGAAGAAATTCTATTCAAGCCTGCAACAGCATTTTTTAGGAATCCTTTTACTTTGCCAGCATAAGCAGAGCCATCTTTGTTCGTCAACTTTCCCTCATTATAGTCTACTTGGTGCTTTCCGCCTAAACCTAAAAATCCTGTTCTAAATTGAATACGAGCGGTGTCCCCCAAAGGATCATTCCTAAGAATAGGGTTGTTACCCATCGAAGCGTAAGGGCTTTCTCCAATATTTGGTTTCGGATCTATTTGCCACCATCTGCCTAATTGAGGATCAAGCTCACGAAGATTCGTTGCATACATTTCTAGTCCCGACCCATCGGAGAACTCTTTGTTCTGCAGTTCAGATCCTTTGTTGAATTTGTATTTATTTTCAGCATAAAAAGGTTTCAATGCCTTTGATGAAATAGCCGCTATCGTTAAACCGAACGGATAGTAGTGTGTTTCTTCCAGCAGCGGACCAGCGTATTGCTTTACCACCAGGTTGTCAAAGAACGCGTCCCAGTTGGGAGTTTCGTTACTCACCCAAATATACAGAAATCCATTCTTTGTAATGGGCAGGCCCGTGTATCCAAGGGTGTTCAAAGTTCCGGCGGTTGTGACAGCGATACCTCCACTCTGAGGGTATGAACTCACGTATTTTAATTGATCGTCCAAGAGTATCCAGTTCAGATATGCTTTTGGTTTCCCCGATGTATTGGGATCATCATTTGGAAGAAAACTATTCAGAGCAGCGTAGATCGGACTGGCGCCTGTATTGTTCAGATCCGTGAGAGATCCTTTCCCGCCGGCTGTCATGTTCACGACCCCTGTCGCAAGAGATGCAAGCACATCTGTTAAACTCGTATTCGGCGCACTAGTTGTTCCGGAATTGTAAAAAGACTGTACAGCAATATCAACTTTATCTCCACTCATTACTTTAAGCAATAATGAGGGTCCCATTTTATGTCCACCAACATTTCCATTTACTCGGAATACAGTGTCATTGGGATTGGTGATCGTGAGATCTGTGGGATAACCCGTTGCAGCGGTTCTTGCAACGGTAGTGGTGGTGAGGTTCGCAAAGAGCTGGCTCTCCGTGGCCCTGAATGCAGCTTCACCGCTCGCAAGATAAGTGGCTGTGTCTTTTTGCTGCGTGAGCACCATTCTCGTATTTCCGAGATGATCCTTCTCAAAGAAATCATATTCAAATCCATAGGCTGATGTGCCGGTTGTGTATTTATGATAGGCCCACCGAATCCTTCCTTCCTCCTGGGCGATGAACTGAAGTGTATCTATACCTCCTGCGGGATTGGTAATCGTATCTGTCTGCTGGTAAACAAATCCGTTTATGTAGAGTGTAGTGGTGGAATGCCTGTTCGTGGAGTCGCTGGTAACCTTTGCGAGTTTTGTACCAGCAGCATCATACACATAGGTAATATTCCCCTTTGTGTTTGGATGAACCAGGCTCGGTAGATTCAGATAATTATAGGAAATTTTATCGATCAGTTTGTTATTATCGGTGATAAGGTTGCCATTGCCGTCATAGGTATAGTCTGACGATCCCTTGGTTCCCGTATAATGGAAATCTCCAAGTTTACTATTTGCATCATTCACCGCATCGTTAACCTGAGAGAGTTTATTGGAATTGGTTTGATAAGTATAAGTCAGCTGATCGATCGGAGTTGATCCGCCCACCTTAAATCCATTCTGGTTCATGGACATAATATTGCCATTGGCATCGTAGGTAAGATTGCTGGTTGTAAAATCTATGTATCCATTATCCCATGAACTTCCTGATGTGTTCTGAACAAAGTTTGCAGCCGTGAGTCTGTTTACATCATCATAGGTGAAGTCATATTTTCGGCCAACGCCATCGCCTGCGGATTTCCAGACTGTCCCGGCAATATTGCCATTATATTGTTGGTTTGTATAACTCGTTGTTCCTACAATTGAAGTTGATTTATCATACCCGAGTTCCATTCCGAAATAATGTGTTGTCGTTCCACCAACGTAGTTTTTGTTGATTCCAGTAAGCCAGCCCCTCACATTATAATCATATATCAGACTATCGATACCGTTTCCGAGATATTTCACACGCAACTGACCGAGTTCATTATACTGCATGGAATCAATCAGTTGATCTGAGCCAGCACCGTCAACATTTTTATAAATATGTTTTAACCGGAACCCATTATCATAGTCCATTTTCGTGAGTACAGTATGTGCCTGCGCTGTGTTACCATTCTTTTTATGACCCACGAGATTTCGGATAGCCTTACCCGTGAAATCGTATTGAGTGGTTGTTGTGTCTATTGCGCCGGTATAATTAGTGCCTTGTGACTGAATCACCCTTCCCCTGTCATCATAAAAACTTGCAGCCCAGAGATACTGACTTCCACTGCTTCCTATTACTTCTGTTTTGCTACCCGTTGCCATTCCTCTCGTAATATAAAAAGGCGTAGGGCTTGCGGCATACACGGGTGAAACATTATAGCTGGTAACAAAATAACTGCTGTTTCCAGTATAAGTCGTTGCCATCGTGGATGCAACCGGTGCACTGTATGTGCTCACCCAGCTATAGTCATCATAAAAAGTTTGTGTCAGCAATTCTCTTGTTGTATAGGAATTTACAACCGGATAATTATTGGTTGCGAATGCAGTTGATTCCTGATAAGCCAGTTGATTATAATTCGTTGGATCAGTTATTAAACCAGTTGAATCCGGTCTGTTTTCCGAATCATACCTGGTGTAGAGCCACTTCTGTTGACCGCGTAAAAGAGAGTCTTGTGTCATGACCAGTCTGTCTCTCATATCATATACCATCCAGGTTTCACCGCCGGAACTCCGGTCAAAAGGCGTCGGTTGCCAGGGACTGCACAAGAAAGGCATAATGCTCTCTTTGATCGTAAAAAACCTTTGTAGGATAGTCTGGTTTCATCGGATTTCTACTTATTAATAGCTGCTATTTATAAAGACTGTTCAGCAAGCAAAAAGTACTAGTCTGTTGAAAGATATTTCAGACTTTACAATTGATATCGCAATTCATATTACCGAGGTCTATCGTTCATTCGGGACCTTTACAAAGTGGTGGTATGTATTACCCGTGAAAAGTGTTACAACTGAATGCAGAATGTGGTTGGAAGCTGATTTTCAGCGGGAAAATGTATTTTGGATATGGTGGGCTTTTTCATATTCAAATCAAATTATATTGACTTCTGTTAATTCAGAAAAAAGTATAGATTCAGAAGATCGTCATCAGTTTACATCTATGCTTGATAAAATGGAAATATTTTGAATATCAGGCTTTCGTCGTTCTTAGGGCAGTGATTACCTCATTGGCCTGGACGAACAAAGGTAGCAACGCAGAATTGTCATTTTCAATCTGCGAAAATGATTCCCGGGCTATGAAGATTCCCGACGGCGTCAGAAAACAAAATTGCAGTGTACCGGCATCCGGCAATTCCACCGTATCGATTTTGACGGCCAGCTTTAGAAAGTCCTGCGCGTTGTGCACAAATTCCACCGCAGTTTTTTTTATGGCGTCCTGTGTTACTCCCCCAATCATCCCGCCGCCCGTACTGGTATACATACTCGCATCGCCTGTATTGAAACAGACCAGGGTGATGATTCCTTTTGACATGGGCCAGTCCATCACCATTCCGTAAACGGTGGATGGGTCTGCGTCCGGGTTTAACCCCATTTGCCCGGGTGTGGTTTGCAGTGCCATATTACGAATCCCCGCATAGGGGTTGTCCTTTTTTTTCTGTAGATGCTTTTTGCTTATCCTGATAACATAGATAATTATCCAGGCCAGCACTG
>DATHPV010000305.1:0-2988 GCA_035483495.1 Puia sp. | reverse complement strand
TTCCCAGAACGGGGACGAAGTATATGCGGGAGGAGATGTGTCATACGACGGCTATCAATTGATGATATTCCCGGAGGATTACGCCGGAAACATCGGAGTTTTGAATTATAGCAGCGATCAAAATGGAGGAGATTGGTTTATTGGGGATGACATAAATACTGATTCAACCAACAGCTATGGCGAGTTGGAAATGTCATCTGAAAATAGATTTTATAACCTCGAAAGCTATTATACGAATGACGGTCCTACGTTCGAAGATGCTGATGTTTCCGGAAGTTCAGGTATCGAAGGAGCTGTCATCGATCTAACCGTTGCCGATTCTGTAAATACAGCTTACAACGGCATTAATATTTTCTCTTCCTGGATGTCGTTAGACGAACCATTGATCGAATTGCCCTATTATTTAAATGATGCAAACCAGGACTCTGTTTTGGTCACTGATCAATTTGGCAATCTTTCCCAGAAATCATTTGCATCATTCGGCACTTCAAGCCGGTGGATCCTTAACGGAACGGAATTATATGATACGCTTGACTATATCGGGATCGGTACGGCGAACCCGCAGTCTTTACTGGCAGTTGCCGGAACAATCACTTCCCAGAAAGTAAAGGTCACACAGAGTGGTTGGTCCGATTATGTATTTGATTCCGCTTACGCCTTGCGCCCGATTTCAGAAGTGGAGGAATTTATCCGGCAGAATAAACATCTTCCGGAAATACCCTCTGCCAGCGAAGTCAAAAAGGACGGAATTGACATTGGAGCCAACCAGGCATTAATGCTTAAGAAAATTGAAGAACTGACGCTTTACGTCATCGAACAAAATAAAGAATTGCAGGAATTGAAGGATCAAAATAACAAGCTTACTCATGCGAACCAGAAGATCGAAAAATTACAACTGCAGATTGAGGAATTAAAAAAACTTATTGTTCAAAAAAATTGATTTTTTTCATTCCGGTTGATAAAGATGTTACCATGCTTCAAAAACTGATTAAATATTGTACTGCTGTCTTTTTACTCCTTTTTGTGTGGTCCAGATCATACGGTCAGGACTCTTCCAGATTGATCGCGCTGCAACAGGATAAACAAATGGAAGAGAAATATCTCAATATGGTGGATTCAAAAACACAGACATTTAACAAGAGTGTTGAAAAATATACTACCGCAACCCTGGGCCAATTGATGAACCAGGAAAAAAAGATGCAATCAAAAGTTGCCAAAGCAGATTCAGCATCCGCAAAAAAATTATTTAGTTATGCGATCGATAGCTTAAAAAAATTTCAGAACGCATTTACAAACCGGGCAACCAAAATTAGTGCAGCTGCAAACAAATATTTATCCGGGGGATACATTCCTTACCTGGACACACTTAAAGGATCCCTGGCTTTTTTGAACAAGACGGGAAACGCTGTTGGATCTTTGTCAACCATGCAAAATAGATTGCAAAGTTCTCAGCAATCGATTGCCGCTCTCGAAACTAAACTTGCATTGGTCGAGAAATTCAACCAATATCTCAGGCAGCGGCAATTGGTGCTCCAAGGACAAATCAGCCGGTTTCCATTTTTATCAAAAAATCTTCAAAATCTTAAAAAACAAGCTTACTATTATAAAGCTCAGATCAACCAATATAAAAGCATGCTCCAGGATCCGCGCAAGATCGAACAGCTAACAATTGCCACATTGGAAAAAACGAGCATGTTCAAAACTTTCATGCAAAAAAACTCTGAGCTTTCAAAAATCTTTGGTTCTGCTCTCCCCTCTGCAAATCCGGGCAACGACTCTGCACTTTTTAGAGGCATTCCATCAAGAGCCGCAATACAAAAATTGATACAAGGTAAAATTGGCGGAGCATCCGGCGGAAATCCCGGTGCGCTTATGCAGCAGCAAATAGGGAAAGCACAAACATATTTGGATCAGCTAAAAAATAAGATCGATCAGCTTAGCGGTGGGGTGAGCGGATCAGCCCAGGGTTTTACTCCCAATTCACAAAAGACCCAGTCTTTTACAAAGCGCCTGGAATTCGGTGCAAATATCCAGTTTGAAAACAGCAACTATATACTTCCCGCTGCCTGCGATCTTGCCCTGCAGATTGGATATAAGCTAAATGATAAGGCAAGTCTGGGCCTGGGGGCATCCTATAAACTTGGGATAGGAAACGGGTGGAATAACATTCAATTCAGTTCCCAGGGTGAAGGTTTGCGTTCCTACCTGAAATGGAAGATGAAAGGAAACTTTGATCTGCAGGGCGGCGCAGAATGGAACTATGTAAATCAGATTAATAATATACGACAGTTGGAGGTCTTCAGTGCCTGGCAGAAAAGTGCCCTGCTGGGCATCAGCAAAAATTACAAGATCTCTAAAAAATTAAACGGGGACATGCAGTTTCTCTATGATTTTCTCTGGAGGGAACATAAGCCCAATACGCAACCCATAGTTTTTAGGGTTGGGTATCATTTTTAACTTCAAAGAAACAAAGGCTATGAATAAGATTTTTGGGATATTCTTATTGGTCAATTCTGCTTTATTATCTTCTGCACAGGTGAGCCTGCAATCAGGAAGCGCCATTTTTTCTTTACCACTCTTTAAATGGCAGGACAGTAAAAGCAGGTTGAATCTGAATATGTCTGTTGATTATAATTCCGGAAACGGACTGGTAGTCGATGAGGTCGCTTCAAATCTCGGTCAGGGATGGAACCTGAACGCCGGTGGCGTCATAACCAGGATGCAGGTAGGACAGCCGGATGACCAACCTATATCTCCAAGAGGCCCGGAAGACTATTACAGCGATATTACAAAATATGCCCCAGGTTATCTCTTTAATTCAAACTTTACCAATATCACCGAGGGTTGTCCAATCGCATTGACTGCTTTTCCTCTTTTTACTTCTGCAAATAATGTCTATAGAAACAGCGTTTTTACTGATGCTGACAGGGAGCAGGACTATTTCTCATTTCAATTTAATGGACGAACAGGAATGTTTGTTCTGGGTCC
>DATHPV010000304.1:0-2295 GCA_035483495.1 Puia sp. | reverse complement strand
CCCATATTAAACGTTATTCGGAGTCAAACCCATACGGTAAGGGGCGCGAATATTTAAAAAAAATTGAGATATTATATGCAATTTTCCAAAAACGGGAAAAATAACCGTCAAATCATTTAATTACCGACTTTTACTTCCCCGAACCTGTCTTTTTAACCGATTCGGATTGAGTAACTGTCAAATTTTACAATATGAATCTACGTTTGTGCCTGCTCGTTACCTGTTTCATTTCGCTTGGCATTACCCGCGCCTGGTCGCAGAATAAAGAAATTGAAACGAATATCGGGAATCTGAATGCTGCTATGATATCAAAGGATAAAACCACCCTTGATAAGCTTACGTCTGATGATCTGAGTTTTGGACACTCAACGGCCGTGATTCAAAACAAATCGGAATTTTTGAATGATGTAGTGTCCGGTCCAACGATATTTCAAAAAATAGATATCAGCAATCAAACTATTCAGGTGGCAGATGACATTGCAATTGTCCGAAATACCAGTTCGATCACCGGTACCAATAAAGCCGGGCCGCTGGACATCAAGATCGGCGTTTTGATGATTTGGAAAAAACAAAACGGAACCTGGAAATTACTGGCACGCCAGGGATTCAAACTGCCACAAAGTTAATCACGCATTAATCCACCTGATCCTACCTTAGCCAAATATTAAATTTCCATCTATGACTTATGAGGAATTGGTAAAGAATCATGCAGGAGACCTGGTTGAGAAACTGGTAACGGACGTATTGAGTAAAGACGCAATAGAAGTCCGTTTCGAATTTGAAGACGATGATCAATGGGCAGTGATCAGTATGCATATATATGAAGAAGACAAGGAGATATCTTTAAGATTACATGCCAACAATAAATATCAGTTGCATTTTGGATATTACGATGATGAGGATGAATTTTTCGAAATTGACCAACTACTTACGGCTGAAGAAACGAATATCATTCCCAAAAAGCTTCAAAAAGTAATGACAAAAGTTCTTGCCGATGAGCGCGGCATGCGCCTGCCAGGCAATTTTCTCTCTAAATAGGCTTTTACAGTCACAAGCTTCTCGCCTTGCGTCAGATTGGGTATTATTTTCAACGGAATTTGAATAGAGGGTTGTATGAGCGATCCAACAGTGGAAAATATCCATATTTTAAGTGTGGCATGATAATGTAATAATCTAAAGAGTCAAGAGAAAAAACATTTATTAATCTTAAGAATCAACAATCATGGGAAATTTACTTTACGCCGTCGCAGTTATTCTGGTGATCATCTGGGCAATCGGATTTTTTGGATATGCCGCAGGAGGTATCATTCACGTTCTGCTGGTAATCGCAATTGTATTGTTCCTGCTAAAATTTATACGAAGGGAGGCTTGATAAGAATCAGGTCAAAGAAACCAAATGATCGGCTGATCCGGCTTGGATATTATGTCTCTGCGGGAGCGAAATCTATAATAAGACCGGATCAGCTTTGATTTTTAAATTCTATAAAATGAAAAAGCCGGTACCTTTTTTAATACCTGTGTTATTTATATTTCTTTTATCCGGATGCCAGGCTATCGGAGAAATTTTTAAGGCGGGAGTCTGGGTTGGTGTATTTATAGTAGTTGCCATCATTGCACTGATAGCGCTTTTGATTTCAAAAGGATCTAACAAAGGCTGAGGAATTACCTTTCTTTATTTACCCTAACTTTCGAAGTGTTCGAGCGGAATGGAAATAATAAATGTAGATCCTTTGTCTATTTCGCTCTTCACCGAGATAAATCCGTTATGTTTTTCAATAATCTTTTTGCAAAGAGCAAGTCCGATACCGGTACCCTCATACTCGGCAACCGGATGTAGTCTTCTGAACATATCAAATATTTCGTCGGCATATTTTTGGTCAAACCCTATTCCGTTATCCTCAATAAATACCCTGCCATATCTAACTTCTCTCATACTGTCGCCGATCACTTTATTTACACTAAATTCCTCCGAATAAATACGTATTACCGAAGGATGCGTTTTACTCGTATATTTCACTGCGTTCCCAATGAGATTGAGAAATAACTGATGCATTAAAACAGCATTAACACAGTAAACGGGAAGTTTTTCCAGGACGATGTGTATATTTTTTTCCTGGATAGTTTCGTTTAATTCCTGTAAAATATCCGGAATGAGATTGTTCAAATCCACTTCAGTAAATAATTCCTTTTTAACAGTAATTTTCGAGAATTCGAGAATATTGTTGATCAGTTGTTTCATCTGATTGCATACTTTCTGGATCCGGGACAGGTACATGTTCCCGTCTGCTCCCAGTT
>DATHPV010000303.1:0-5305 GCA_035483495.1 Puia sp. | reverse complement strand
GTGGTAGCTGCCTGGTTTTTTGCAATCAGCACTCCGTTTCTTCTGCCGGGAATAGGACCTTTCCAGGGTTTATATTCCAGAAAACGATGTGCCATAACGGCTTCACCGGCTGTATTTGTAAGCATGCTTGAGCGAAGTCCGATTAATCCGCGCGAAGGAATTTCAAATTCAAGATGCTGCATATCGCCCTTTGTTTCCATTACCAGCAATTCCCCCTTACGACGGGTAACCATATCGATTACCTTACCGCTATATTCATTAGGAACATCCACTACCAATACTTCAAATGGTTCGTTTTTTTTGCCATTCATTTCTTTCACGATAACCTGAGGCTGACCAACTGTTAGTTCGTAACCTTCCCTTCTCATCGTTTCGATCAGAATACCCAGGTGAAGGATCCCGCGACCAAAAACAAGCAGACTATCAGCACTTCCTGTTTCTTCAACGCGAAGGGCGAGATTTTTTTCCGTCTCTTTCATCAGGCGATCGCGCAGGTGACGTGAAGTAACAAACTTTCCATCCTTTCCATAAAAAGGAGAATTATTTATTGAAAACATCATACTCATGGTGGGTTCGTCCACACTTATGAGTGGTAAAGCTTCAGGAGTTTCGGGATCACAAATAGTATCGCCGATATTGAAATTCTCCAATCCTACAACAGCACAGATATCACCACAGAAAACTTCAGTAGCTTTTTTCTTACCGAGGGATTCGAAAACGTATAGTTCTTTTACCTTGGATTTTTTGACGGTCCCATCCGCCTGCATCAGTACAATATTCTGACCCTCCTTAATTGTTCCGCGGGCAACTTTTCCCACCGCAATTCTTCCCAGAAAGGAAGAATAGTCGAGAGAAGTAATTTGCATTTGTGTGGGACCTTCATTTACTGCAGGAGCCGGAACGTATTTCAAAATACCATCCAGTAAAGGAATAATATCAGTAGTCGGCGTAAGTGAATCATTGAACCAACCATTTTTGCCCGAACCGTAAAAGGTTGGAAAATCCAATTGTTCTTCGGTTGCATCAAGGTTGAAGAATAATTCGAATATTGCCTCATGGACTTCCTCCGGGCGACAATTAGGTTTATCAACTTTATTGATAATCACCATTGGTTTAAGACCGAGATGTAAAGCTTTTTGTAATACAAAACGTGTTTGTGGCATCGGACCTTCAAACGCATCCACTAACAGCAATACGCCATCGGCCATCTTCAGAACCCTTTCCACTTCGCCGCCAAAGTCGGCGTGACCGGGAGTATCAATAACATTTATTTTTACTCCGTTATATACAACCGCTGCATTTTTGCTAAATATTGTAATACCTCTTTCCTTTTCGAGATCGTTGCTGTCCATTATCAGATCACCAGTCTCCTGATTCTCCCTGAATACCTTCGTGGCATGTAATATCTTATCTACCAGCGTCGTTTTCCCGTGGTCTACGTGTGCAATAATTGCAATGTTCCTGATCTCCATAAATAATCTTTGCTTTTAGCC
Source organism: Puia sp. (assembly GCA_035483495.1). Classification (GTDB taxonomy): domain Bacteria; phylum Bacteroidota; class Bacteroidia; order Chitinophagales; family Chitinophagaceae; genus Puia. Next base: position 3,812 of record DATHPV010000303.1, on the reverse strand, counting down.
GGCCTCCGCCCTTTTTGGACGCGCAAAGGTATGCTATTTACTCCGTATAACGAAGTGTTGGCGTCTGGAGTATGAGAGGATGGAGATTATTCGAGTAACTCAGACCCTAATGTATATTTTCTTTTTGTCAAGGTAAAAGCCAATTAACCAGCAGAATAACATCCAGGAGATCGCAAACAGGAGAGATCCGAGGTACAAGCCGGCATGTTTATAAACATTCTGATACAGCCAGGTATACAGACTCAACCCCGATCCTGCCTGAATAATATACAACACTGTTGATCCGACTTCTGATAATAAATATATAAACAGTGGGTTTTTACCAAATACGGTAAAGAATTTGGTCCATTTAGTTCTTCCCAGGAAATCCACTACATATATGATGGCTGATATAATTACGCAGTCGATTCCAACTGTATAAACGACAAATGAACTGCTCCATAATTTTTTGTTAATTGGAAAACTAAGATCCCAGAAATAACCAATAACAATAAATGCAAAACCTAAAAGCAATAATTTAGCAAGGCCCTCAAAAGTTTTTCCTTTCTCCTGAATGAACTTTCCGACCATATATCCAAAAGTGACATTTACAACCGACGGGAATGTCGATAAGAATCCCTCCGGATCAAATGCAACACCTTCTCCATGGTACATATGATTTGGGCCCATTAACCACATATCAATTTTATATCCCAGGTTTCCCGTCATAGCAAGCGGGTCCGGGGCATCTCCACCCATCATCATCAAGGCCCAATACAACAGAAGGATGGAAATAGATATGCTGATAACCGTTCCAGGTTTAAAATAATAGATTAAAAGCGAAGCGATTCCATATGCAAGCGCAATCCTTTGAAGAACTCCCAATATGCGTGTGTGAGAAAACGGTGCGAACGAAATATGATTCGAGGAGTCGGCGTACACAAAAGGAAACCAGTATAACAAAAATCCGCACAAAAATATGATCAGCGTTCGTTTAAAAATCTTTCCCAGCACTTCCGCCTGACTCAATAAGTTCCACTTTGGCATCACAAAACTCATCGCGTTACCAACAGCAAAAAGAAAAGATGGAAAAACGAGGTCGGTGGGTGTGAAACCATGCCAGTGTGCATGTTCAAGTGGAGAATAGGTAAACTTACTGCCGGATGTGTTTACGATAATCATAAAACATATCGTCATACCTCTGAATACATCCAATGCCAGGAATCTTTGTTTTGGGGCAATCGTCATGTTTGAACTTTTTGTAATCCTTAGTAAGCTCCAAGTTCGGAAACAAAAACGAATGGTTAAAGAAAGAATATGATTTCTTTTTTGAAATTCGCCATTTATCAGAACTTGCGCTCATGTCCCGCAAAATAGTTTATTTGATAAATCCCATCTCCGGTACCAAAGAAAAATCGCGGGTAAAAGAATTAATAATACGAAGAACAAAAGCAGAAGGAATTGACTTCGAAATCCAACCTTCCAGGGCAGACGGCGACTATACTCATCTTAAGAAACTCATAAGGGAAAAACAAATTACCGATGTTGTTATTTGCGGTGGAGATGGAACTCTCAATGCAGTTGCCAGCGCTTTGCAGGGTGTTTCGGCGCGAATAGGAATCATACCAATAGGTTCGGGGAACAGCGTGGCACTGGCTTGCAAAATTCCCCGACGACCAAGCCTCGCACTGGACATTATTTTTAAGGGTAAGGCTTACCCGATAGACGCTTTTAATGTGAACGAAAAATTCTCCTGCGCCTTGTGCGGCATTGGCTTTGATGCTGATGTAGCTCATGAATTTGCCAAACAGAAAATACGCGGACTTCAAACCTATCTGAGAATTTCGACGATGAAATTTTTTAATTCAAAACCTTATCCGTTTGAGATTCACGCCGGCGGCAGAGTTTTAAAAACTGAAGCTTATTTTATCAGTATCGCCAATAGCAATCAATTTGGAAATAATTTTACAATCGCTCCCCAGGCCAGTATGTCTGATGGCTTACTGGATATTGTGATTGTGAAAAAAATGAATAAGGTCATTTTACCATTCTCGGTTTTTTTGCAGGTTGCCGGTAATAACAAATTAATTGGCGGAATAGAATATGTAGAAAAAAAGAACATTATTTATATTCAGACAGATAAAATCAACATCAAGAACCCGGCTGGCGCACCAATACATATTGACGGTGAACCCGTAGATACCAGTCCGGAATTCGAAATCAGAATTATCCCGAATTGTTTTAAGCTGATACAACCTTTTAAAGCTTAAAGCCTAAAGCTTAACGCCTAAAGCTTAAATGCTTAATGCCTAAAGCTTAAAAGAGATGATCTCAATTTGTAAATTCAATTTGACGAATGTTTTTGCTTGGAATTTTATACTCCACACTTTGAATTTTACACATTAGGCTTTGTGCTTTAAGCTTTAGGCGTTAAGCTTTGGGCTTTAGGCTTATTAAGGATTCAATAAATCATTTACGCTTTTAAAAATCAACTGATTCTGCGAGCTGTTAACAGCATTGGCGATATCAAGTTTTTCCTGTCGGCTAAGGTGGAAATTTAAAGCTGCGCCTTCATTAGCAAGCTTGGGTTCATATTGAAAAGTCATTTTGTAAAAATCATTTCCCATGTAACCTTCCATTACACTTAGAAGGTCATTCTGGTTATACTCCTGCATTTTATACCAGTTGTATTGAAGTAATAACAGCGGCTTCGTAATAATTTCCGTGATATCTGTTGATTCAAAGGGGCTCTCCCAGCCACCCGTTTTTCTGTCACGTATTTGAATAAGCAGCACACCACGTGTATTCTTTTGAATCCATTCCCGAAATACATCCACGAATCGTATGCCTACCTGTTCTCCAAAGTTATCCCGAAATCCTGCGTCCATTACATCGATTACGGGATCTGAAGGCAGCCAGACATTCGGCAAAACGTAAGGAAAAGTTGCATTCATCCGGAGTGCTGTTAGCATACGTACATTCATTGGATCCTGTTTACTAAAAAAACTGCCGAAATCCACGGCATCCGGATCTATGGTTTTAATGCGGTTACTGTCAAATACCGGACGCATCAAAAAACTGATGGGCTGAGTACCTATAAGCATCGTGCGACTGTCCCTTGTGATCACAGAACTAAATAACATAAGAGGAATTCTGCCTGCAGTTTCGTCGGGCTCCAGATCCCGCATCTGCCTGTCCAGAACACCTCCCGTGTTTTGATTTAATTTCTGTTCAAAGGCGTACCCGCGGTCTTTAATATATTCGTAATTACCTACATAAAATTTTTGGGCAGGTGAGAATAAATCACGGGCCACAAAAGAAGAAAAAAGTGGATTTAAAAGATCCCCGGAAATTGCGTCGGTATACTTTCGATCATCCGGATTTATAGTGGAATCTTTAAATTCCCGTAATCGGGAAAGTTCACGAAAATAAGCGGCACCAAACATTCCACCCGACGCACCGGTGATCATAAACGTTTTATCCATCAGCTTTCCGCCGTTAATTTTGTCCAGTTTTTGTAAAATATTCATTGTAAAAGCCGCGCTTCTGCTTCCACCTCCGCTGGTATTGATAATTAAGAAAAGTGGTTTATCCTCCTTTTGTTTTTTCTTCCAATTTTCCAGAATCTGAATCATGTGATTTTTGTCTGATGTCACATTTTTTTCCGAACACATATTCAGCAGATAGTCGCGGTCATATTGAGGTCTTTCATTCCTGTTCGTATAATTCAGTCCATAAGCCTTGTTGGTAGGGTCGATTACATCATAACGATATAATATGTTTAAAACGAAAAACAGTATAACCAGGAACGGTATACTCCAGCTTTCCAGGAA
>DATHPV010000302.1:0-8669 GCA_035483495.1 Puia sp. | reverse complement strand
ATTCGGAAACATTGTAATGGTTGAACTTACATGGAATGTAAATCAGCCGGGCCGCTGGCGCAGACCATCACTGGTACCATTATTAAAAGAAGAAGATACTGACTGGAAGCGGTTCCTGCTCAATCGCCCGGAAGTGCCATTTAATCCCCGCTACTATTTGGAATACCGTTTATTCTGGCCTTACTCTTCCGGACTGCCTGGTCAATGGATGAGCCATCAGATAGATACAGTACATTGGTTTAGCGGATATCCGCATCCGCGTTCTGTGGTCGCGAACGGAGGAATTTATATGTGGAAAGACGGCAGGAAAAACTGGGATACTATAACTGCTGCTTTTGATTACGGACCTGCAGACGATCCTTCAACGGGCTTTCAGGTTAGCTTTCAGTCACGCATGGACAATGGAGATGAGAACCCGACAGAAATTTATTATTCAAACGGTGGCGAGATCAACCTCAATACAAATAAAGTGACACCTACAGGTGGACTCACACAGCACTTTGCAGATGAAATGCATATGCAGCCCAATCTCCTGCCCGTACTTGACCTGTCGAATACTGAAAAAGTGGTTACCTCTGCCAACACAGGAGGCGATAAACTAACGTCGGCCCATATACGAAACTGGATGGAATGCGTTAGAAGCCGTAAACAACCTAACGCACCGGTAGAAGCTGGTTACAGTCATTCCATTGCTAATATTATGACGACGGCGGCCGCTCACACGGGTCTTAAAGTAACTTTTGATGAACAATCACAAAACGTGCTGGCCGACGGCAAACCTTTTCAATATTGATAATATAGCCGGGATATCATGTTCTTACGCAAATTTATTTTTTTTATTCTTTTATCTCCATTGATCACCAACGCGCAGCAAACAGAGGAAATCAGATTGGTAAAAGTGAATAATGAAAAACGTATCGACATATCAATTGGTTCGACTCCGTTTACCAGTTTTTTATATCCCGACTCTCTCGAGAAACCAGTTTTATTTCCCATTTATGATGGTGATAATACCATTCTAACCCGCGGTTTTCCATTGAATCCCAGACCGGGTGAACCCACGGATCATCCGCATCATATCGGACTCTGGTTTACTTATGAAAATGTGAATAAGCTTGACTTCTGGAATAATTCCTATGCAATACCTGCAGAAAAGAAATCTCTTTATGGCTGGATAAAAACGGACAGCATCCTCAAAATATCAAGTGGCCATTATGGGGAACTGTCTTACCATGCAAATTGGGTCAATCAACAAAATCAGGTCCTCCTGGAGGAAACAACACACTATATATTTAGCGGCAGTGGAAATAAAAGAACAATCGACCGTATAACAGAATTAAAAGCAGTAAAAGACGTATTATTCGCAGATGCCAAGGATGGTTTGTTGGGATTAAGGCTGGCGCATGAATTACAAATTCCGTCTGCAGCAGATCAAAAGTTTACGGATAGTAAAGGAAATATTACGGTGGTAAAAAGAGATACCGTTGCCAATGGAAACTATCTGACCAGTGAAGGCAAACAAGGTGACTCTGCGTGGAGCACGCGCGGTATTTGGTGTAAAGTGTTCGGGAAAATGGGAAATGATTCAGTAAGTATTACCATCTTTGATCATAAGGGGAATCCTGGTTATCCCACATTCTGGCATGCACGTGGTTATGGCTTGTTCGCAGCCAATCCGCTTGGAGAAAACATTTTCAGCAACGGAAAATATTCATTGAATCTGAAACTCAAAAAAGACGAATCTGTGCGTTTTATTTATCGCATATATATTCAAAATGGTAAAACGACTCCTGATACCAGTTATCTTAACCAGCTCTCAAATGAATTTGATAGCAAATATTGAATCTTTATTTCGCCGAAGCGGGGGTAAGACCGTTGTGTGAATCTTTAATCAGAAAAAGGGAATCGCTGAGGATATGTTCAATTTTAGTGCAATCATCCATATATTTTATCTGCGAATACATATTGATGTGATTCAGATCCGTAGTATTTATCCCAAAAGTTACAGATTGTAAATTCGAATAGTTAGTATCGGTTTCCAGTTTATAATTTACAGCCTTGTTATTGTTTATTTTAATATTCAATAGCTGATAGGTCTTCATCGGCTTGTAAAAGTACACCTGAACATAAGCCGAGTCTTCCCCCATGTCATTGATCACCCTCGCCACCATAGGACTACCTATAGAATGAGTAAGATATCCGTGTTCATCGAAAACCTCGCTATAAACCGCCACCTTGTTCTGATAAAAAGTGTAAGATTTCAGAAATTGATTCGGATAAAATAAATAAGCTCCTCCTTTCAAACTGTCCCACCCTTCATCATATAGTGCAACCACCTTGTTACCGGAATCTTTGATAGTGATTATTTTTCCTTTTGAACCTTTCAGAATATCCGAAACATCGATTAAACAGGCAGGGGTTTTATTTTTACATGCAGATAATAAAACTATCAGGATTAGTCCAATCCATTTCATGTTATATTATTTTATAAGGCAGCCCTGGTTATAAGGCGCAATCGTCCATTTAAATTAAGATTATTTATTGAAAAAATCGCTCTATCTTATGAATTGGTGATTTAAAAAATTCAAATCATCGTGAGAAAAGTACTTCTAACCAGTACAGTCTCAAATAATCTGTATATTTCAAGATTGATATCGATACACGAACCAGCGCGGACGCAATCCTTTGAATGAATGAAAGCAAGTCTTATTCTTCCCTTTGTATGTTTATGCTGTATTTATTTTTCTTTACCGTTAATGGCTCAGGACAATCCAGCCGTTTTACGGAATTCTTACAGAACAACTCCGGTTGTTTCAGATTCCCTTTTACTTAAAGACAGTTCAATAATTAAAAAAGATACGGCTAAACAAGTCGCAAATTCCGATTCATCAGCCCCCACTCCATCTCATCTTGAATTAAATCTGGTTTATCAGTCGAATGATGTAAACAATGGGAGAAAGGATTCCACGGTAATTCCGACTATTACCCCCAAGATCAGTTATATTTTTCAATCCGGCTTTGAAATTGATCTGAGTGTGGGGTATAACGTACACGAACCCTCGCCACAGGTGAATCAGTATACACTGGACGGCTCCTATAGCTTTAATCCAGGCAATTACAGCGGGTCTGTTACCCTTTCAGGATTTATATACAGCAAGAGCAGCGGAAGTGTAACATCGGAACAAAGAGGGAGTTTAGCTTATAGCAGCAGTTATTCATTTAGTTTCATTCAGCCCAGTGTGAACCTCACATGGACATTTGGCAATCATATTCCGGACTACCAGGTCTCTCCGGCCTTACAACAGCAATTCAATATTGGCAACTTGAATATCACGCCTACAGTCACCATGAATGCCGCCACGCAAAATTCATACAATTCATATTATCAAAATCGCAGGTTCAATATTCCAAGAAGTGGCAAGCCGTTGCCAGACAGCGTTACGCTTTCGGGCGAAGTGTTGAATTCTGATAAGTTTCAAATCCTTGATTATGAATTCAGTGCTCCCATTAATTTTACTGCGGGTAACTGGACGTTTAATTTTACGCCAACTTACGCCATGCCCATCAACCCGGCTGATATTAAAGCTACCATCACAACAAATCACATTTCAAAGAGTGTTAACTACAAGGAGACACTCCCCAACACTTTCTATTGGCAGATCGGCGTAACCTATGATTTTCTGAAAAAGAAAAAGCCCTAGGCATTACGCATTAAGCCTTACGCGTTACGCGTTACGCGTTAAGCGTTAAGCGTTAAAACGCTTCCCGGATATTAAAATAAATACCCGTAAACCCATCGCCGATGCCATAGTCAACGGCGATATTGGTTCTGTCTTTTTTATTCATTTTGATTCGTAAACCGAAACCATAACCGGGCGCAACACTGTTAAAAACTTTTTCTCCGGTGAGGGGATTACTGGCTGTTGTAAAGTTTGTGAAAACTACACCTCCCAATAATCCGTCTCTGGAAATTTGGTAGCGGAATTCAGCTTCCTCATAAACCATATTGTCTCCACGAAATCTCCCCTGAATATAACCCCGACCTGATCGGTTATAAGTGTCCCAGGTAATTGCCGGGTTGGCCAGATAAGGAAGATGTCCGGATGTTGTGAGAACACCCCAGAACCAGAAAGCAAGTACATTTCTTGGTGTTCGGCTACTCACGCCGATATAATTCCGCCACTCATAATATAACATGGTGCTGGGCTGTGTGCTCCCAAGCGCAACAGCATTAACACGAAAAGCCAGATTTAAATAATTTCCGGAATAAGGGTTTACCGGGTTATCGCGACTATCATGAATAACCTGGAATGAAATTCCATTTGTCGAATAGTGCGCAGTATCAAACCCATAGGCATGTGAATAAACATAGTGCGATGTGAGAAATACGGGAGAATCCAGTTGAAGTGCCTGGTCCTTAATATTAAAATCATAATCAATCATAAGTCCGAATCCTGCATACCAGTGATTAAATATTCTCCGTGAAAAAGTCTCGTATAGTCTTATATAATTAAATCGCATGGGTTGTTCTGAATCAGTACGGGTAATAGTCGAGCCATTCAGATTAAAAGTATAGGTTTGGTTTTGTAACCCATAAATTCCCAGGCCATAGGTTGGTTGTGCAAAAAACAGTAAGCGGTTATCGCCGGATATATACCATTTATTTTCTTTTAGATAGAGATCAAACCGCAAATTTAAAAGCACCTGCTTTTTGGTGGTAAATGACGCATTTAATAATGCAGTAGACAAACGCGTCGTCTTAGGGTTTCCCAGAAAATCGGTAATACTGACCGCTCCTCCAACAACAAAACCATTTGCAGGACTATATCCGACAATCGGTAACAAAGAAAGATTCCTGTCAAATGCCTTTGGAATATCTTCAGCCGGCTTGGCTGGTTTCCCCGTCCATTTACGGATCAGATCAAAAATATCTACCTGTTTACTGAAATCAAGTGAGTCCTGGATATCGTTTTTTTGCTGACCATAAACCGAATTTTGATTTAATAATAAAATGAATAATCCTGTAATGAATAGGAAAACAATTTTATTTTCAGTTATACTTCTATTCAATTTCCGGGTTAATCTCAATGTAGGTATGTAAAATGTAATTAATTGACATCACTAAATCCGTCAAATTGATTCTAAAAATTAAATCCGATTCTTATTTGCGGTCCATATTCTTCCATGTCGTATAAGAAATAATCACTACCGCTTTTGTTGTTATTATAATTCATGGAAATAATACGATATCCTAAGCCAAATTGCATAAGTTTAGAAGCACGAAAAAATATATCTGGTTGTAACTGCCAGGCAAACTGTGAACCGATTCCAAATCCTCCCATATCTGCTCTTAATTGGAAAAGCCATTTATTTTGCACGGCTTTTTTCAGTCGCACTACGATGAGCGGATCTACCCATGTGTTGCTTTTTTGTTGGCTGGTGGTTAGAGTCCCTCCATTGCCTATTATCGGATTATAAGTAATATTCAAACCCGCGGTGATATTGTTGATACGCGCACCGACTCCCGCTTCTAACCATGGATTCAAACGATATAGTCCCTCAAGTTCCCAAAGAAATTGTTTAAGTCTCGCGTTTCCACTAATTACGCCATTTTTGCCGGAAGCATCTTCCGAGAGATCCGCATAAAATAAATCTGAAGTATAAGCAAGTTTGTCATTGTGCACTTCCGCATATAACATGCCTCCGATTTTCAAATGACTGAACACCTCACTCGCCGGCACGCAAATGAATGTATTCGGAAGATTTCCAAAACCCGTAGTACCGCTCATGCTGGTAAACATCAGGTAAGGTTCCAGATAAAATTTATATTTTTTGGATGAATCGTTAAATATCTGGGCATGCGAAGTTTCAGCTGCAAACACACTGACAAGTATAAAAAAAACAACGAGGATAATTTTGATCCGGCTGCCTGATATTCTTTTCATAGTTATAATTTTTATACAATAAAAATAGTCTGGCATTCCAGTTGAACGACAGACTACAGCTCCTTAAATATATATCTTTAATCTCACTAAGCTAAGGCTGTTTGTCTACCATATCCCAAAACCTCGACAAGTCCGGATTCAGAATAATATCTGTTCGCCTGTTCGCGGCCCGGCCTTCCTCTGTACTGTTATCGGCAACCGGGTTGAACTTTCCACGGCCCGCCGAGGTTACCCGTTCAAGACTTACCTGATACTTATCCCGCAATATGCGCACTACACTATTAGCTCTTTCAGTGCTGAGAGACCAATTGTCCAGGAACCCTTTGGCTTTAGTTACTTTCACTGAATCAGTATTTCCAACCACATAAATCAGAAGATTCGGATTGTCGTTCAGCACCTGTGCGACTACGGCCAGCGCTTCCTGTCCGTTTTTTCCAAGCTTCGCACTGCCGGCATCAAATAATAAAGCGTCCTGTAAGGAAATATATACCAAACCATTTTTATAAGAAACATCCACGCCGGCATTCGCAAACTGAATCAATGCATCGGCAGCTTTCCTTTTTATTTCTTTCATGGAAGTTCCATTTGCTTTCATCGCCTGATTTAACTCTTCCAGTCTCCGGGCAGCGGCATCTTTCGCCATTTTACAATCCAATGCTTCCTGCATGGCAATTGCGTTCTGATTTTTTAGTTGCACAATCTTGGCACTACTATCTGCCAGCTTTCCGTTCAATTGGTTAATCTGACCATTCAGCTGATTTATCTGTCCGTTTAATTGATTAACAACGGTACCCAGACTGTCGACCCTTGCGCGGGTGCTTACTAACTCTTTGCCGGGACCGCATGAAATCAAAAAGAAAGAAATCATTATGAAAAAGCCGACTAATAATTTTCTCATATATGGTTTATTGTAAATTAAAAAAGGTGATGGATGTTTTATTTAGGAAAAATAAGTGTGAGTTGTGCGCGCCATCCAAAGGATGCAATTGGATTACCTGTAACTGGAAACTGCGGACCAACAGCAAATTGAATGATTTGTTTGCCAAATTTTGTGATACCGGTAAAAGGAACTGTTATGGTGGTGGTATTTATTTTTGCTTCCCAATTTTGGGTAATGGATCCAACCAGTCCGATTCCTGCACCACTTTTCCAGTTATAAGTAAAAAAAGGTTGTACAAATAATTGACTGACTGCGGCCCGGTCAGCTTCTCCGGCAACAGACCAGATCTGATTCGCAAGTGCGCCATATGTAAATCCATTTACCTGTTTTAATACAACGGCAGTTGGTCCAATTCCAAATTTCCCGGTGCCGAGATAACTGTCTGTTGCAATGGGAACGAGAAATGCCGGTCCCACACCCCAGGTGACTCCGTTACGCGTTTTTGAAGGAGAAAGAAAAGCACTCACAGTAGCATCGCCCAATCCCGATTGCGACGCCCCTTCACCTGTCAGATTATACTGCGTCACGATCGGAATAATGTACCGCGTTATCAGGTTTAAATTTTCGTTCAATTTAATCGGAACAACAGGTTGTATATTCAGTACATTTTGCGTTCCTTTCAGAGATCCTATCCCATAAAAGGTATTATTTTGAAACGGAACACTGATCAGACTGGCAATTGGATTCGCCAGTTTTTTTGCGAGTTCAGCTGCTTCATCAGCCGGAGGCGCCGGCTTTGTTTCTTCTGAATTCTGAGCCTTTAAAATCACAGGCAAAATGAGCAGACAAGTCAAAACCAGCCTGCTTATGTGTCTTTTCAAATTTCGCATGAATGGGTTTTATTGCTTTGAAGCCGAACAAAATAATAACATAAAAAAGTCCTGCAGTAAAGAATCGAATGTCTCAACTGCAGCAGAAGCAGTCAAATTTACCCAACCCCACAGCGGGAATCTAATTTATACACATTTAACAGTAAAATCGCGCATACAGGTGGTACCGTAACGAAAGTATGCCACCCTGTTAAAAGGTCGTTGAGTGAAGCGTATTAAAATAAAATGCAACTTGCAGGTAAAATGTGCATGAAGTATTTGAAACAGGAAACTTACCTACTTTTTTTACTCTGTACTATACTGATTTCATTTGAATCCCTGAAAGCACAGGTTCCTTTTAAAATATTTCTGGTCGGTGATGCAGGTGATCATAAAGAGCCCGGATCAGCATTGAAAAATGTACAAAAAGAACTTCTCGATAACCCAAACAGCGCAGTTATTTTTCTTGGGGACAACAGCTATAAAAACATTTTATGGGACCTGCTTCCATACGGGTATAAAGGATTTGACAGCACTGAGAACACGATTGAAAAAGTGAGATCCCAGCTTAATATTCTTGACAGGTATAAAGGATGGGTCTATTTTATTCCCGGTAATCATGACTGGTGGAATAGAAAAACATATGAAAAAGGGAAAAATAAACTCAGGATGGAAGAAAATTTTATTAGAAGAAATCTGAGAAACAATACCAATATTGCCAATCCCGACGATGTTTTTACCCCGACAGATGGAAACTATGGACCCGAATTTGTGGATCTCAATAACGGAACCATACGCATAGTTTTTATTGATACGTACAGAATTATTCAGACAGGCATTAAAAAAAGTAAAATACCGGAAGCAGAAAAAACATTTTACGGGAGGCTGGACAGCGTGATTAAAACCGCCTACCTGATGAAAGAAAAAATACTCGTCGTAGCACATCATCCCGTACACGTGGCCGGTCCGTATAAT
>DATHPV010000301.1:0-4405 GCA_035483495.1 Puia sp. | reverse complement strand
AGTCGCTGGGCAAATATTGGGTGACTGTAACAGACCGCTATTCATGTACGGCGACAGATACTGCAGACGTGGATCAGACAGCCAATCCCCCTTCGGGTTTTCTGCCACCTGATACTGCAGTGTGTGCCTATGCAAAATTTGTGATAGGTCCGACCTCGGGGTTTGATAAATACTTATGGAATACCGGTGAAACATCTTCTTCCATTATAGTTAGTGAACCGGGTATTTATTTAGTGACTGTTACCGACAACAATACCTGCGTAGGATCTGATACGATAAATGTGAATCCAAAACAATGTGCGGAAGGAATATTTGTGCCGAATGCTTTTACTCCCAACGGCGATGGCCATAATGATTTGCTCAGACCCATCAATCTGAATAACGAGCCCGTTACACAGTTTCGCTTTGCGATCTTTAATCGTTGGGGACAGCGGATTTTCGAAAGCCGTGATCCTTCATCAGGTTGGGATGGGAGAATGTCGGGAACCGAACAGCCCACCGGCGTATATGTATGGCAACTGGAATATCAGTTTCCACAGGGACCATTGGTCAATCATTCGGGCACGGTTGTATTGATGCGATGAATATTTCACGTTATCCAAAATTGATAGGCTGAGATTTGTCCGATTTAACAGGAACTCCATTTCTTTTGGACGGAAGCCATTTTGGACTCTTTCTAATTACGTCAATTGCCGATTCCCAAAGCTGGCTTGGTCCACTTACTGCTTTTACATTAGTGATTGTTCCGTCTGCCTCTACTACAAATTTTACCACCACTGTTCCCCGGATACCCCTTCTCATTGCCCATTCCGGATAGTTGACATTGTGGCCTAAATAATTATACCAGGCATTCATACCACCGGGGAATTCAGGTTCACTTACTACAATTGTATTTTTATCAACATGCGCCACAACAACCATCGAATCCGTTTGTGCACTTACGGCATGATAAAAATTAATCAGTAAAAGAAGTAATAAATATTTCATGAGTAGATCGGCTATTCTCAAATATAAATTGAATTATTGCGATTTGGTATAAGTGTAATCCCTTATAAGCCAGAATCGTCTGTTGAATTGGGGAATATAAAACTGGACAATATTCAGTGATCACGCGCCGTTGATTGTGAAGTTTGATTTTTAAAAAACTAAACCAGGTAATGAAGAAAATTCTGTATATATCTTTATTTGTTTCGCTATTCATGGCATGTTCTAAGACCTCTCCGACTGCAACGGCGCCGCCGCCGGTAACCCCGGTAACACCGACGGATTCCCTGGGCAGCTGGATCAAGTCGGATACAACCGTAACCGGTGGCGTTTTAGATATCTGGTTCACTACAAATAAAACCGGATTTATCACAAATAACACATCCCTCCTAACCTCCACCGATAACGGTGTTACCTGGACGCCGATTGCGAATACAACGTCCCCATATATTTTCAATTTCCAATTCGTGGACGACCAGAACGGATTTGTTCAGGGGGATAAACATCTGGGTGTGACGCACGATGGGGGTGCCACCTGGTCATTCAATCCGCTCCCAACGACCAGCGGGTGGGATCTCCAATTTCTAACGGCAAATACCGGGTTTTTCTATGACCGTAGTGCTAATATTTACAAAACTTCCGACGCCGGCACTCACTGGCAGGCTGTAGGCAATACTAAATCTGATGGTATTTATTGCTTTTATTTTCTCGACAGCCTGAAGGGTTTTTATATGGGATATCAATCCTTCAATAAAACCACGGACGGAGGTATAACCTGGCAGAAGATTTCGGCGGGTGTTTTTCCTATTGATAATACTTCATTCTTAAGAATGCAGTTTTTAGATTCATTGAATGGTTACTCAGCCTCACCCACTGGATTGTCTAAGACGACAGACGGAGGAATCTCCTGGTCTCTAAGTCTCCCGACCGGCGGAAAAGATTACATCATACCTTATTTTTTTGATGTGAACAATGGTTACTGCCTTGCGGATTCAGCAATATATAAAACCACCAACGGTGGATCATCATGGTCACTGAGTTGTAAACTCGCCAACGATCAATTTTCCGGCCTGCATATGCTCGATATGAATACCGGCTGGGCAGGCACCTATAAGGGTTACGTTTTGCGGCTGCAATAATTTATTTACTAGTACCGGACTCAATTATAAAAGCTCAATGATGCCCGTCATCAACGGATCCAATAGGGAGAACATTTACGTTTACCGTATCAAATCCAAATAACCCGTAGTTGTCAATAACTTTCAATTCAAATGTATAAATTCCCGACACCGATAATTTTTTAACTATCGTGGTGGGACTATTTTGGCTTAGCAAAACAGATTGCGACGGCCCGGCTAATTGTCTCCATTTGAAACGTGCAATGGTTTCCATTATATCTGTTACAGCGGTTCCATAGAACACAACACTGTCCTCCGGCGCAATAATAGTTAAGTCCGGCCCCGCGTTGGCAACAGGAAATTGCGGCCCGGCTGGTGGCGCATATACCCCCTTAACAGGATGTGTTTGTTCTTTTATACATGAAGCGAAAATACTTATCGTAAGGATGGTTAACAGAAGCTCAACACAGGTAAGAAGTTTGATTGAATTTTTCACAATTATAAGTTTAGGTGTGAAAAATATTTTTTATACTCTAATTAATTTCCATTTCTTTAAAAAATCGATTCCGTAAAGGTATTGATTCACCTATTAAGTTTCGGAATAAACGCGACTAAGGGTAAATACTTACATGCATCAAAGAACTTAACAGGCTCTGTGAAATCTACCTGAAAGGGGAACTATTTACTTTGAATCTGTCTTATATATTTCTATTTTGTGTAAGAGAAGCTTAACCCCTATTGCCTTCCAATGATTATCAACTTCAGGGAAACTTATAAGTCCCTCAGTACTGCCGAATTACTGAACATCATTCATAAACCAGATGACTACCAACCCCAGGCAGTTCTGGCTGCAAATGAAATACTGAAAGAAAGAAGTATTACCGATGCAGATATTGCAGATGCGGAACGAATCACGGAGGACATAAAAAACTATTGGATAAACGAAAAAGAAGTTCTGAATAATGTTTCCTCTAAAATAGAAAATCTGGCGGATCCCATTGTTAATCCGGTGACGACTGTAAACACCAAAAAATGGATCAGTATTCTGATAGTCACTATAGCCGTTTACAGCACCTGGATGTTGATAGAATTGACTATCCAATGGCGAAGGTGGTCAGAGCTCAATCGTACTGAACACTTTAATTGGGGGTTAATTATCGAACCAGCTTATCTGCTGGTAACTCTTGGAGGACTTTACAAAAGAAAGAAATGGGGATGGATGTTGTTAATGATTCTTTTCGTGATCCAATTAATCGGAGCAGCGATCGGGGTTTTTTTATCGTTCAGATACTCTTTTTTTCACAGGGACATTGGGGCTTCAGTTTTTTCAATTTTGCTTTATGGTGTAACAGTTTATCTCCTGTCGCAAAAAGATACAAGAACCTACTTCAGCATAAGCGATAAGTTTTTCAGAAATACCATATTCTCCGGGATCATTCTTTTTCTCGCTATTCAGGTGTTTTTCAGATATTTTTATGCATGATAGGCCCTTATTTCACCCAGGCAACGCCATGAGCAAAAGCCTGTAACGCCTCATCAATAAGATACTATGACAGAAACGTTCTTAATATTTATTTGTATACTCCTGGTATTGGTCATTATCCTGATCATTGCTTTTCGCAATAAAAACAACACAGAAATTCCGCAGTTAAAGATTCAGCTTGACGGAATATCAGCTGAGCTCAGGAAACTGGAGTCGAACCTGAAAGAAGATTTCAGGATAAACCGTTTGGAGATTGGTCAGATCGCCAAAGAAAATCGGGAGGAGTTAAATAATACGTTGAAAAATATCACTGAGCAGAGTCAGAATGCATTAAAGGATATCAATAAAACACTGGAACAGAACAATCAAAAGAACCGGGAAGACCTTACAAAAAACCTGAAGGATTTTGGTTTAACACTGGCTTCTTCCTTTGAAGGATTTCAATTGAGCTTCGATAAGAACGTTGGTTCATTTAATGAATTACAGAAGGAGAAATTCGCGCAGCTGGAAAAGAAGCAGGACGATATGATCCGGAATACAGAAAGCAAACTGGAAAACATCCGGTCAACTGTAGAAGAGAAACTGGAGAAAACCCTGAGTGAGCGGCTGGGACAGAGTTTTGAAACCGTGAGCAAACACCTCATCGAAGTACAAAAGGGTTTGGGAGAAATGCAGATCCTCGCTACCGATGTGGGTGGATTAAAAAAAGTGCTGAGTAATGTAAAACTTCGTGGAGGCGTGGGAGAAGTGCAGCTGGCGATGCTATTGGAACAGATACTCGCTCCGAATCAGTATGATGCCAATGTGTGTACAAAAAAGG
>DATHPV010000300.1:0-10516 GCA_035483495.1 Puia sp. | reverse complement strand
CAGGACGAATAAGATATAGTTTACTTGGCTTATCTACGCCATCGGGTGAAGTAACATATATATTACCATTGTTGGCAACAACGATATCGTTTCCTGAAATACTATCTGCGATAACGGTTTCTTTTCCGGCAGCATCGTACGCAATAACCTGATTTGTTGCACCGGCAATTACATATCTTCTTCCATCTGGTCCGAAAGAAGTGCCGCTGGCACGTTTTGCATTTACATTCATTTCACTCAGTTTTCCAGTCAGATCTACTTTATATGTTTTTGAATTCGGGATATCCTGGAAGTAAGCTTCGCCCGTTGCGTCCACTGCCGCACCTTCGGTAAATTTATAGTGCTCGCCAACCAGTTGCCATTCTTCACCGGGTATCAAAAGATCACTCAGCATCTGATTTTTAGTCGGGCCCGGGTTAACTGGCGCGGGCCAGTCCTTCCACAACCATCTCATGGCGTCAGGAAAAATGGAAGTGCCCATTTTCCCGTTATGCTGACCTTCACCCCAAACGTGTTGTACAGCGTATCCCGAAAAAATAAGTGCGCGTTCCATCGTTTGGTTAGCCATCCACCAGTCACCGGCATAAATATTCAGATCATTCGATCCGTCCTGCATAAATATCTTAATTGCTTTAGGCTCTGTTTTTCTAATTAGAGTTGGATACCGTTCGGCACCACGTAGTCCGATATAAGTTCCAATTGCCGAAAAAACTTTTGAAAATTCAGCCGGTCTCTCCCATGCCGCCGTAAAAGCACATACTGCACCACTGCTCGATCCTCCAATTGCCCGGTCATTTCCATTTTTCGAAAGATGAATCGGTCTGCCATCACTGCTTTGATGTTTTTCAACCTCGGGTAAAATCTCTTCCAATAAAAAACGAACATATGCATCCCCCAATCCATCATATTCAAGGCTCCTGTTGAAACGATTCAATGCTGAATTCGGATCGGAGGATTTTACGACGCCAGGTGTAATGAATATGCCAATTGTAACGGGCATTTCCTTTCGGAAAATAAGGTTATCAAAAACAGTTGGCGCATTCCATTGTATCCCATCCTGATTTACATAGACACATGCAGGATGATCAGCTTTATATTGTGCAGGAATATAAATCCAGTAATCACGACTTGTGCCTGGAAATATCTTGGAACTGTCGAAACTCAGTTTCAATATTTCTCCTTTTGGCACACCCGGATGTTCAACAGAAGCTGAATCAACTGCATAGGATTCCGCAGGCAACTGCGAAAAACCATGAATTTGCAAAAACAGAAACGCGGCAAGCAATAGTATTTTCATTAATTCAGATTTACTTAATAAATATACCTGATTCAAGGTAAACCTGTTAATCTCCCTGACACCCCGGGCAGTATTGTTCCCGTAAGAAAAAATTAACTTCAAAAATAAGAAGTTACACAATCGGGCCTGATAATAACTATCGAGGGGTTTCTACTACTCCCATTGTCTTGAAAACCATCACGCCGTTTGCGTGATGGTTTTTTTATTATCCATTTGAATAACTGTGAGAGAAAATTTCGCAATAGTTTTGTGATTTATTACCTTCAGAATTGGAACAACCAGACAGATGAAGACCTTAACCTCAACCAGGATCAAATCCATAGACGTTTTAAGGGGCCTGATCATGATTATTATGGCCCTCGATCATACCAGAGATTATTTTAATGCTGATGCATTTTTATTCGACCCGCTGGATTTAAGTAAGACAACCGTTCCTCTTTTTTTTACGCGGTGGATTACACATTTTTGTGCACCCATTTTTATATTACTTGCAGGTACTTCAGCTTATATATCAGGGCAGAAAAAGACAAAAAAAGAACTTTCTTCTTTTCTGATAAAAAGAGGAATCTGGTTGATCTTTTTAGAACTGACGGTTGTGAACTTTGCCTGGTTTTTTAATATTCATTTTACTTTTTTCCTCCTCGCCGTGATCTGGGCACTTGGCATTTGTATGATATTCCTGGCGGGAATAATTTTTTTGCCAAAAAAAGTGATTTTATGGCTTGGGATAATAATGGTAGCCGGTCACAATCTCCTGGATGGTATTCACTTCCCGGGAAATAATTTTATGGATTATTTCTGGAGCTTAATACATGAACAGAATGGTTTTCAAATCGGGAATCATGGAGTGCTCTTTGCTTATCCATTAATTCCCTGGGTTGGAGTAATGTCGCTAGGATATTGCATGGGCGAATTGTATTCAGTTAATTACGATCCTTTAAAAAGAAGAAAGATATTACTCACCATTGGGTCCTGGTCGCTGATTCTTTTTGTCATACTCAGGGGGATAAATATTTATGGAAATCTTAAACCCTGGAAAGAACAGTCTTCGGCAGTATTCAGTTTCCTTTCCTTCCTTGATATCACCAAGTACCCTCCTTCTCTTGATTATATTTTGGTAACTGATGGATCGGCCCTGATTTTTCTGTCGCTGATGGAAAATGTATCCAATCGATTTACAAAATTCGTTTCTGTGTATGGGAGAGTACCCATGTTTTATTATTTACTTCACATCTATCTAATACATCTGATCGCCCTGATGGCAGCAGTATTAACTGGTTTTGAATGGACCCGAATGACTTCCTTTCCTACATGGATCACCTTTTCAGGTCAGTTAAAGGGTTATGGCTTTAGTCTCGGAGTCGTTTACCTCGTCTGGATATCCATCGTCATTCTTTTGTACCCGCTGTGCAAATGGTATGACCGCTACAAATCGAGTCACCGGGACAAATGGTGGCTGAGCTATCTATAAAAAAAGTCTTGCTCGACAAACTTTAAAGCAACCTTCTCCCTTCTTACGAAGTCAATAGGGCAGGAAATTCCAGTGAATTAATTCACTGGAAAAATATTCAGGCTCAACTGAATAGTTCAACAGAATATAAAAAGTAGAAAATGAATCGTTTATGAAAAATTTCAAACTGGCTTCTTATTTTTTTATCATCGCTGCATTCCTTTTTTCTTCCTGTACCAAGAATAGCAGTTCATCTGGTGGTGGCGCAAACACGGGTCTGACACTTTCCAAATCAACTGTTAAAATTGGAGAGCCCTTAATTGCGACAACAAACGGAACAACAGTAACCTCGGGCATTACATGGTCTGCACCGTCAAACAGTCAGGTATGGCCAGCTGCGCACACCGACAGCGCGACATTCATTTTTACACACTCCGGAACTTATCAGATATCTGCATTTATTCCAAATAACCCAACCACGATGGGCGGCGCACTCACAGGAGACAGCAGCATAGCTACAGTGATCGTAACAGACAGTGTTTATGGAGATACATCCACCGTTCATTGCGATGCTATTACGGTAAAGACTTTATCCGCCGACGATCAGATAAGTCTGACACCGATATCATTTTCTGACACCGGATTAATTTTCATTGCCCACACACAGGATCTGTATTTATATAATCCCATGCTCGATTGTGGCGGAAACATACCTCCTGCAAATGGAACTTTTGAATGTGATTTCAATTCAACTTTCGAGTACGCGTGTTATGGATCTCCTACACCGACTCCGGCAACCGGCATCATATCTTTTACTTCAGTTAGTAAAGGAACTTACAATCTGGTGTTTAAGTTAAATGGTACAACCTATCAGGGAAGCGTAACCGTAACGGATACAAATTGTACCATAACCTGGAACTATTCATCGGGAGTTACGATCTCACCATTGACGATTCAGAAACAATAAAAATATTTCACGATAAAAATACGCTGACCACCCCTTTCTTTCCATCTTCCAACAATTCAATAGCTTTGAATTAAATTCGGAATGCATGAACAGGGGTAATGTTCTTCTGATCGACGATGAAGAAAAACTAAGGCATTTATTAAAACGTATCATTGGGCTCGAAGGATTTTTGGTTTTTGAAGCCGATTCGCTAAAGGCTGGTCTGCGTGTTTTGGAAAAGGAATTCATCCAGGTTATATTATGCGATGTTAAACTTCCGGATGGCAACGGGGTGGAGTTTATTGAAAAGGTAAAGGCAAAATTTCCCCAGGTAGAAATCATCATGTTAACTGCTTACGGCAATATACAGGCTGGTGTGCAATCCATAAAAAACGGAGCTTTTGATTACCTGACAAAAGGTGATGACAATGAAAGAATAATTCCATTGCTGGACAGGGCGATGGAAAAGATCAGATTGCAAAAACGGGTGGCACAACTGGAACGGCAGGTCGACAAGAAATATACTTTTGACAATATATTGGGCGAGTCTGAACAAATTCAGGCAGCGATAGATCTTGCGAAAAAAGTGGCCCCAACCGATGCTACCGTATTATTATTGGGTGAAACAGGAACTGGAAAAGAAGTTTTTGCTCACGCCATTCACAATGGAAGTAAGCGGGCGGGAAATCCGTTTGTTGCTTTAAACGTAAGTTCCTTTAGTAAAGAACTTCTGGAAAGTGAATTATTCGGGCATCTGGCAGGTTCCTTCACCAGCGCTGTAAAAGACAAGAAAGGATTGATTGAAGAGGCTGATGGCGGAACCCTTTTCCTCGATGAAATAGGTGAAATGGCATTTGACCTGCAGGCCAAATTATTAAGAGTGCTGGAGACCAGTGAGTTTATCAAGGTGGGCGATACCAAATCCAGTAAGGTCAATGTCAGACTCATAACAGCAACCAACCGAGATCTTCAGAAAGAAGTCGATGAGGGCAAATTCAGAGAGGATCTTTTTTACAGGCTGAATATTTTCACGATCGAACTACCTCCATTACGGGACCGAAAAAAAGATATTCCCTCACTGGCAAATTACTTCCTGCAGTTATATTCTTCCAAGATAAACGGACACGTAACCGGAATGAGTAAGGAATTTATGGATCATTTGATTGGCCATGATTGGAAAGGCAATATCCGTGAATTAAAAAATGTAATGGAGAGAGCCGTAATTCTTACAACTGATAATGAGCTAACGGTCTCAAGTCTTCCTATTGATTTTCATACCTCGCGACAAAAAGGACAAGCCTTGTCGGCTTTTGAATTGTCAAGCATGGAAAAACTGCATATACAAAGGGTACTGAATCATACCCATGGAAATAAAATGGCAGCCGCCAGACTGCTGAACATCGGTCTCACTACCTTATACCGAAAAATCGAAGAGTATAAAATAACTTAATAAACAGGCCAACCGTAAATACAGCCGGCCTGTTCTAATTAATAAGCGATGGTAAAGACCAGGCTTCCTTTAATTACTCAATTACAATCAACATGCACGATTGATTATTCAGGCGATTTATAACAAACGACGTGCCCTGAGATATCACCGTTTTAAATAACTTCTGAGAAATCCAATTCACACCATTTTGATAAATAACCCTATCAAAATGAAAAGGTTTATTCAACTCCCGCGTACTTTCATTGTAACTATAAAATGAGCTAAGTCCTTATTCCCGTGGTGTTTCAGGCCACCTTTTTCTATCTGTTCGTAATCGGCACTCCGTTTGAAATCTGGATGAATAGTTATTTACCTAAAATCAGATATCATGTTACTAACGGTCATTTTAATTGTTGCAATACTGATCTGTTTTGCAATATTTTTTAAATCCATCGACTTCTTCGACAAAATTTAATCATCATGACAATTTTATTCATTTTATCGATTCTCGTTTTCCTGTACTTATGTTATGTACTGGTTAAACCGGAAAAATTTTAACTCATTCAAACAAATTTTATCATGAACACAGAAATTACCGGAGTGATTTTCATGTTTGCCGCCTCTGTATTGCTGGCAATTCCTCTGGGTCGCTATATCGCTAAAGTATATGAAGGCCAGCGGACCTGGCTGGATCCTATACTCTCGCCAATCGACAGGATATTTTTTAAAGCCAGCGGAATTCATCCGGAAAAAGAAATGAACTGGAAGCAGCACCTGACTGCATTGCTTACAATCAATTTCGTCTGGGCGATTTTCTCCATGTTCGTATTAATGAACATGAGCTGGCTTCCTTTAAATCCTGATGGCAATCCATCTATGTCTGCCGACCTGGCCTTTAATACAACCATCAGTTTTGTTTCCAATACAAACCTGCAGCATTATTCAGGTGAAACCGGCGTATCGTACCTCGGTCAGCTAATTCTTACACTGTTTCAGTTTGTGAGTGCAGGTGCAGGGATGGCAGTTTGTGCAATGGTGTTTAATGCAATGAAAGAAAGGACAACCGAAAAACTCGGAAACTATTATAACTATTTTGTAAAATCCTGCACAAGAATATTATTACCTCTTTCAATAGTTGTTGCTGTTTTGCTTTTGTTCAACGGAACACCCATGACTTTTAAGGGAAAGGATCAGTTCATTTCGATGCAGGGAGATACTGTCCACGTCAGTAGAGGACCCGCTGCAGCGATGGTTGCCATAAAACAAATCGGTACCAATGGTGGTGGATTTTTCGGCGCCAACTCCGCCCAGCCGATGGAGAACCCAAATTATTTTACCAACATCATCGAGAATGTTTGTATAGTTCTTATACCAATGGCTCTGGTATTCACACTGGGTTATATGCTTAAGAGAAAAAGACTTGCATGGGTAATTTTCAGCGTGATGACCATTGGGTTTTTGATATATGTAATTCCTGCCATTTATCTTGAGATGAAAGGAAATCCTTCGTTAGGACATTTGGGCATCAGTCAGCCATTGGGAAGTATGGAAGGAAAGGAAGTGAGATTCGGACCTGCGGCTTCTGCATATTGGGGGATCACAACAACTGTTACTTCGAACGGTTCAGTGAATGCCATGCACGACAGTTTTACTCCGCTCACAGGAATGTTTGCACTATTGGGAATGATGGTGAATGATTTTTATGGAGGAGTAGGCGTAGGTTTTCTCAACTTTTATATTTATATCATTATAGCAGTGTTCATATCCGGGTTGATGGTCGGCCGTACGCCTGAATTCCTGGGCAAAAAAATAGAAGCAAAAGAAATGAAGATTGCGACGATTGTTGCACTGCTTCATACCTTCCTCATTCTCGCCTTTACTGCTTTGTCATCCCATCTCTATTCCCATGATCCCGTTGGCAACGCTGCCTGGTTGAACAATCCTGGCAGTCATGGTTTTTCAGAAATGTTATATGAATACACTTCCTCATCAGCAAATAACGGATCAGGTTTTGAAGGACTGGGAGACGGCGTTCCATTCTGGAACATAACCTGTGGAATAGTCATGTTACTATCCAGGTTTATACCCATCATCGGACCGTTGGCTATTGCAGGTATACTTGCCAAAAAGAAATTCATCCCTGAAAGCGCCGGTACATTAAAAACCGATACAGGAACTTTTGGCATTATGGTGTATGCAGTTATTATCATTATTGCGGCACTTTCATTCTTTCCTGCATTAACACTCGGACCCATCGCAGAATTTTTCGCATCGAAATAAAACTACTACCATGAAACGAAACAGAGATAATAAATTATTTGAACCAGCACTCGTAAAAGAAGCGTTGCAACAGTCCTTTATAAAACTGGATCCACGTATTATGATACATAATCCGGTGATGTTCACTGTTGAAATCGGAACAGCGATCATGCTGGCTGTGAGTATTTGGATCATTATGGGAAATAAATCACAGGGAAGCCTTGCATACAATCTGATTGTATTTATCGTTTTGCTTCTTACCCTGCTGTTTGCAAATTTTGCGGAAGCCATCGCAGAAGCAAGAGGTAAGGCGCAGGCAGATAGTTTGCGCAAGACCCGGGAAGATACTCCCGCAAAAAAAGTATTTCCTGTTGGAGAAATATTTGTAGATGAAGTAAAAGTGGTACCCTCATCCCAATTGAGAAAGGGAGATATCTTTATTTGTGAAACCGGTGACACCATTCCTATGGATGGAGAAATTATCGAAGGCATCGCAACAATCGATGAATCTGCGATTACAGGTGAAAGTGCTCCTGTGATTCGTGAATCAGGAGGTGATAAGTCCAGCGTTACGGGAGGTACCAAAGTATTGAGTGATAAAATAAAAGTTCGGGTCACCACGGATCCCGGCGAAAGTTTTTTGGATAAGATGATAGCTCTTGTAGAAGGTGCGTCCCGCCAGAAGACTCCGAATGAAATTGCACTAACTATTTTGCTCGCAGGTTTTACCTTAATATTTGTGATCGTTTGTGTAACGTTAAAACCGTTTGGCGATTATGCAAATACACCGATCACGATCGCAGCTTTTATTTCGTTGTTTGTATGTCTGATCCCCACAACCATTGGGGGCTTGCTGAGTGCAATCGGAATAGCAGGAATGGATCGTGCATTACGCGCAAACGTGATCACAAAAAGCGGTAAGGCTGTAGAAACTGCAGGAGACCTTGACACTTTATTGCTGGATAAAACAGGAACCATTACAATTGGTAACAGAAAAGCCACTCATTTCTGGCCTGCAAACGGTATTGAAGAAAAAGCATTTATTGAAGCATGTTCCCTCGCTTCAATGGCCGACGAAACGCCGGAAGGAAAATCTATTGTTGAACTGGCTGGAATAAACCGGAATACATTCAACAGTAATGGAGCGAGGTTTATAGAATTTACAGCCGAAACCCGGAGCAGCGGAATTGATCTGTCAAATGGATTGAAAATCCGCAAAGGTGCTTACGACGCCATTAAACATTTAGTAGACAAAGCTGGAAATCGAATTCCCTCAGAAACCACTGAAAGAGTAAAAATCATTTCTAATAATGGAGGTACACCACTAGTCGTAAGTGAAAATGAAAAAGCACTTGGTGTAATTGAGCTACAGGATATTATTAAACCAGGTATATCCGAACGGTTTATCCGATTGAGAAAAATGGGCGTGAAGACTGTAATGGTTACCGGCGACAACCCACTAACTGCAAAATTTATCGCCGATAAAGCAGGGGTCGACGATTTTATTGCGGAAGCAAAACCTGAAGACAAGATGAATTACATTAAAAAAGAACAACAGGGAGGTAAACTTGTGGCTATGATGGGAGACGGCACCAATGATGCTCCTGCACTTGCGCAGGCGGATGTGGGAGTTGCTATGAATAGTGGTACACAAGCTGCAAAAGAAGCAGGCAATATGGTTGACCTTGACAATGATCCTACAAAGTTGATAGAAATCGTTGAGATAGGTAAACAACTTCTGATGACACGGGGAACGCTCACAACATTTTCCATTGCCAATGACGTGGCTAAATATTTCGCCATTGTTCCAGCCCTTTTTATCCTTTCCATTCCAGGTTTACAGGCACTCAATATTATGCGCCTGCACAGTCCTGAAAGTGCGATTCTTTCAGCGGTAATATTCAATGCGATTATTATTCCATTGCTGATACCGCTTGCATTAAAAGGGGTTACATATAAACCAATTGGTGCCAGTGCATTACTCAGGAGAAATCTTCTGATATACGGAGTGGGAGGAATTCTACTTCCATTTATCGGAATTAAAATAATTGATTTACTTGTATCTGTCTGGTTTTAAAAAATAAATTTATGAAACTACATATTATACCGGCTTTAAGATTGACACTGGTTTGTATTCTGTTCTTCTGTGGAATATATACTTTACTTATCTGGGGAATTGCGCAGGCCAGCCCGGGAAAAGGAGAAGGAGAAACAGTTTCAGCAAACGGGAAAGTAGTGGGTTACAAACTGGAGGGACAGAATTTCAGTAACGACCAATATTTCTGGAGCAGACCATCTGCAGTCGGTTACAACGCTGCGGGCAGCGGTGGCAGCAACAAAGGTCCTACTAACCCCGACTATTTAAAAGATGTAACTTCAAGAATAGATAGTTTTCTGGTTCATAATAAATCTGTAAACAGGAATGATATTCCATCAGAACTCGTTACTGCTTCAGGAAGTGGTTTGGATCCGGATATTTCTCGGAAAGCTGCTTTTGTCCAGATAGCACGTGTGGCTAAAGCCCGCGGGATGTCTGAAGAATCAGTGCAGGCAATTGTTGAGAAACATATTGATCAGCCATTGCTCGGTCTTATGGGAACAGAAAAAATTAACGTACTGAGTTTAAATATTGACCTCGACAAGTCATCTGCAAAATGACGATGGAGCAGTTAAACGATATTATGCCTGAGCAGGAAAAGAATGCTGAGCAATTCTTAAATCTTATCCGTCAATCCAGAAGGGGAAAATTTAAAATTTATATTGGCATGAGCGCCGGTGTCGGTAAAACGTTCCGGATGTTACAGGAGTCTCATACACTTCTTAAAAACGGCGTTGATCTGAAAATCGGATATATAGAAACGCATAACAGAAAAGAAACACAGGAATTGATGGAAGGTCTTCCGGAAATTCCCCGTCGCAAACTTTTCTATAAAGGCAAATCCCTGGAAGAAATGGATCTCCAGGCTATATTAAATCTTCATCCGGAAGTTGTGGTGATAGATGAACTCGCACATACAAATATTGAAGGCAGTAAAAACGAGAAGCGATGGCAGGATGTAATGGAGGTATTGGATGCAGGCATTAACGTGATTTCAGCCGTGAATATCCAGCATATTGAAAGTCTTAATAAAGAAG
>DATHPV010000299.1:0-3062 GCA_035483495.1 Puia sp. | reverse complement strand
CACCAATTAAAAACACTGCTTGATCATATTGGTTTTCTTTGCTGTAATTGTAAATATTCTCAAGCATTGCGTTTTCTCGATTGTCATATTGTTCCGCGTGAAATAATTTGTAAATATCAAATAATCTATTCTTCTGAACTTCAGATTCCATAATACTTTTTTCCATAGGCTCCTTTTTCTCTAAAAAGTCAATAAAATTATTACTATTGAGATAATGAAAACCTTCCTGTGCTGTCAAAGTTTCTCTTTCATTATCTAACTTTTTATAATCCTCGTTTTTGAAGAATGTACGAAACATAGAGGAAATTTCGTCTTCATATTTAGATGATTTTTGTCTGATATCAATATCGACGGGAAAAATTTTAATATTATGGTTTGTTTATATCTTTTGATACATTTTACTTCGAGAGGCACTTCTGGAGGATGGCGATCACGCAAGATCTTGTTCGCATAATACATATCAAATGAACATTACATTCACCTTTTTCCGAATGTATAGTACATATAAGAGTTATATCACACATCTATAAAGTAGTAATTAATGGTCACCACAAAATTGTCCATTTTCAGGAAAGCACCAATGCGGAATTCAGCCTAGGACTGGTGATCATGAATGGCAAATTTCAAAATCTACATTCATTGGGATTTTGATTATTACAATTTCGGCGGGAGCAATTGGATACATGATTTGGGACAATTATTGTAAGCAAAAATTCAACTGTTATGCACGAAATATTTGAGCAGCATTTTAGATAGCGAAATATATTAACTGAAATTAAATAATTGGATTTCATAATGCGGGGCTCCACGGATTAGCTGTGGTAGTTCCATGAAAACAATAGCCGATCTTTGGAAGTGTTTCGATGATCCTTTTTTCATTGTCACCGAGCAATTTTCGTAAAACTGAGATGGCCTGATTTAATCCTTCATCTCCACCAGGGTAATTATTCCATATTTCTTTAACAATCATTTCCTGGGAAACAGGTTTTTCACGCTGCTCAAGCCTAAATTGTTTTCAAACTTTTTGATTTTTGCTTGTACCTCTTTTGAATATGTGGTATTATTTTGTCCAAGTAGAAAACTTGTTTGAATACTAAAGAATGAAAATAAAAAAATTGGTGTAAAAGCTTTTGTGTGTTTGGTCATAATGATATTAAAAAAATGGTGTAAAAAATCCTTTGTACATAAGATTATATTAAACGTACGCAACGGTGTTGTTTCTCCTTATAATCGGGTTGTAAAAAGAAATATAAATGAGTGTATTGCTGTTTTTGAAGATTCAAAATCAGCAACACACATTATTGCTGACCCTCTTTACTTTTAAAGTCTGTAAAGGTCTTTCCATCATAACGATGCACCCCATCAAAAGCGCCAAACCAAATACTTCCTTTATCATCTTCTAAGATCCCGAAAATCATTCCTTTATTTGTTACTTCGGTTACTGTTGGCTTTTTATCAGACAAGGACTTTCCGTCATACCGGGTAAGTGCCCAAGCTTGGATATTACCCGTTTCTGAACCAACCCAGGCCGGGCTATCAGCGCTTTCTGAACTGGTCCAAATATTGCCTTTTTTATCCTCAATTATATCACTAACAGACTTCTGAGTGAAATTGGTAAATGTACGGCCATCATAACGCCAAAGGCCATCAGATCCACCAAGCCAGGTATTGCCTTTTTTATCTTCGATTATAGAACGAACATTTTTAAAAGGTTTACCGGCATGGGTGAAAACGGTAAAAGCTTTTCCATCATAAATGAAGGTATTGCCTGTTGTAGCAAACCAAAACTTGCCAGTTTTGTCTTCAATAATAGCATTAACACCTCCGTTCAACCTATAATTTCGAAAGGATTTCCCATCATAACGGCTTGCTCCGTTTTCCGTGCCGAACCAAATATTACCCGCTTTATCTTCATAAATACAACCAACTCTATTATCAGGAAGTCCATCCCCGGTTGTGAAATTTGTAAAGGATATCCCATCGTAACAATAAACACCCGAGCCAATAGAGCCGAACCACAAGTTGCCTTTTTTATCTTCTAAGACAGAAAAAAAACGGGCCGGACTTACTTTACTTGTAATATTGGTAAAAGACTTTCCATCGTACCGAAAAATACCATCAAATGCAGCAATCCAAATGTTGCCCTTTCTATCTTGTATGATATTACGGGTTATCCATTTAGGTCCATGGGAGGTAATTACACCTCTGTTTTCGGAGTTGATAATAATTTTTTTTCCTTCTGTTTGGTTTTGTCCACAGGAAGTGCAAAAAGCTATCATCAGGAACAAAGCATATTTGTATTTGGTCATGTTCTATTTAATTATTGGAGAATTTCAAAAACCTAAATATAGATTCAGCTATTTATTTTTTGCTACGATATTCATGTAGAATTCAATGTCATCCGAAACGATTTCATCAGCAACAATATCATAAAACTTTCCTGATCTATACCGGATACCCCAATCTGTCCGGTCAATAATCAGCTTTCCATTCGCTTTTAAAATTCCGTCCTTAACTTCCATTTTGGCTGGAAAAGTAACCGGGCGCGTAACACCTTTAATGGTCAGGTTCCCTGTAATTTTTATAGTCTTACCACTCACTGATGCAACCTTGGTAATTGTGATTGTAGAAATGGGAAATTTTTCAACATCAAAAAAATCAGGCGATTTTAAGTGTTTAACAGGTGTGTTTTTATTCGTCTTGTCTTTATATTCAATGGTATTCATGTCGATTTCAACCGTACCACTCACAAGTTGGCCTTTCTCGATCATCAATTCACCTTTTGATATATGAACGTACCCTATAGATTCCTCATCAGATTCTAATAGCATTGAACCTTTCCATGTTACAACACTTTCCTTTGTATCTATAATATATTTTTGTCCCGGGGATACAGAGCTTGCCGATGCATTATTTTTATTTTCCTCTTTTACAGGTACAGGTCCACGGCAACTGAAGAAAAAAGCGACAATACTTAAAATGAAGCAGGTGATTGATATCTTGTTAATCATGCCGCAGAAATTATATTGATTAATAATTCATATTATAGCAATTTGAACCAG
>DATHPV010000298.1:0-5260 GCA_035483495.1 Puia sp. | reverse complement strand
ATCCGTAAGGGATATTTTTCTTTCTCCAAACACACCGGGGCTTTTGGGAAAGGGGCTGAACGAAGCAAGCATATCTGATGTTGCGAGGTAGTAATGTCCGCCGGGCCCTTTTTCAAAATGCTGATTCAGTTTGAAATTTCGAACATAATTCAGATCAACATGTTTCCCCATTCCAAGTTCTGCGTTTGTAACCGCATAATTCCCATCGAGCGTAACGGAGAGGGTTCCACGAAAAAGCTGATCTTCAGGATTTCTCGGCGTAAAATATAATTTGACCACCCTCTCCCCATTCTCAATAACGGTGTCGCGAATAAAATACATATAGAATGTTGGTCCAAGGTCTGAAATCGGGCTTACAAACTGGGTGGTGAAAGCAGCTATATTATTGTCGTAAATATTGATATCAGTAAACAGATAAAGCAATGCACCCTGAATTCCTTTCATGTCAATATACTCACCATAGTCGACTGTTTTTTGTGCGATGATGATTTTTTTATCCTTCTCCGGACTCTTTCGGAAATATCTGTTGGAAAAAATTTCCTGCAGATAAACCGAGTTGAGCTTTTTACCCGGGACAATCGTTGAATCCGTATTTTCGAAAAAGAATCTGAACTTCTTCAATAAAAAATTCTGGGTGAGTTTAACGAATGGGCCATCCGTGAACATCTGCGTTTTCTCATATTCTTTATAGGAAGAATAAGGATAAGCACCGGGCCCGTTCATAGATTTATGTGCGATCACCTGACGGATCAATTCAACAGCAGGATTGTTTTTATTCCTATACTTAGCTTTTTTCGCATTTACAATCACGTCTTCCAGTTCGGTGTAAGATCTTGAAAGTAAAATATTGAGTTCCTGCGTTGAATCATTGGAGACCATATAGGACACAGTATGATAACCGGTGAAACTGAATGTTATCCTGGTAATAGCTTTGTCGACAGAAATCGAGAATTTACCTGAGGCGTCGGTTAGTCCGCCCCTCGGACTATTATTCAGGGTGATACTTACATTCTGTAAAGGGGTTCTGGTTGCAGAGTCAGCAACTTTCCCCATAATTGTTTTTGTTTGTGCAGAACTGAATTGGGCAAATAAAACAGTAATTAATAATATGGTAATTCGACTATAAATCCGGATGATTGATATTTATTTTAAATACGGCTCTTACAGGCATAAGGATGTCAGCTTTCTTTTTCCAATTAAATTTTCCAGTCGCAAAGCTCCTCTTTTTTTTGAAATGAATGGCCTGCTCAAAAGAATGCCCCGAACCACGTGAACGTCTGGAAAATCAGATGTTTATACGATTTCATATCCCTTTCTCTTCTTCTATATTTATCCAGTCGGTAAAAGCGGCTATCCGTGTCGCGGGTAGATATAAACAGGTGATTTGAAGGATTTAAAATAGTACGGCATGAAAAAAAAGTTTCTGTTTTTTTATTTTATTTGTTGCTCATGCCTGGTTCGGGCGCAGGTAAGTCCTGAAATGCAGAAAAAAATAGATGACGCTCAAAAGAAGATGCAGCAAATGCAGAATGATCCTGCTTTACAGGCACAGATGCAGCGTATGCAAAAAACGATGGACAGTCTGAATGCTGATCCAAAGACGCAGCAACAGATGCAACAGGCGCAGAAGCAATTGGATGCTTTGAAAAAAACCCATCCAGAGCTGGCCAATGTTAATTTGCCTGATTTCAGTAAGTCAAAACTGACTGACGTAAATAAAACTTTGCAAAAGGTGGACACCGCTCTCAGAAGTGGTTTGGCCAACATGCAAAGTATTCAGCAAACTATCACGGGCGCCCTTCCCAAAGAAGATGCAACGCGCCACGCTAATACATTGCCCGCTTTGAGAACAATCGACATCAAAGCGCTCGCACAGGGGATCATTAACAGTTCCACAGTGGATATGATAATAAAACAAAATTTGAATAAGCTGGTGAAGGATAGCACCATCAATGTTGCCGGTACCGGGGCTTTTTATTTATCGATGGGACTTTCAACGAATGCCTGTGGTTATCTGATTGCAAAAGGAATTTTGTTGCATCCCGCCGATCCGTATGCGGCCAGCGGGCTGGGAATTTATTATAGGGATGCCAATGCTCCGGACAGGGCTTTACAATGTTTCTTCTATGCCAATAAATTGTTGCCGGATTCTATCAAATCGCCTTATGTCTACGCCAATATCGCCTGGGCTTCGGCCTACTACGGTGACTTTACTACAGCCAAGACCTATTTTGAAAAAGCACTTGCTCTAAGCGGCAGTTTTCAGCCGGCGTTGGAAGGAGAAGCTACACTCGCCTATGCGAAGGGCGATATCAAGGCACTCTTTGCATGCCTTGCCAAAGAATTATTAGCAATGACCAAAACGGCTGGTGGTGGCAGTGGTGGCGACGGAGGTCCTTCGGGTGATTTTACAACGACCTGCGGTGGTGCAACTGCAACGGAAACAATGAATAATGCCGGAAGCAAATCTCAAAGCGATCCCTCCAATGACCATACTTTTGACGGACTGGGTGATGAGGACGACGGTCCAGATCAGGACCCGCCGCCCGGCGGGGATGTAACCTTTCCTGAAATTTTTAAACCTGTATTTGTAAATAATATCAGAGATGTATTAAAAGCTATTGGGCCGGGCATGCAGGCACTTACCATGGGAGGACAAACACTGGGGGACTTAAATAAGAAATACATCGGAATAAAGGCGCGATTTTATGGAGTGTCTTATGTAGACGAACACGGAGATTTGCGTCACGATCGTGACTATACAAAATTTGCCAACCTTCACGGGCAGATAAATTTGCAATTTGAAGCCAGGGTGTCTTATCATATTGATGCATTTGAAAAAGATTTCGCCAACTATTTTCAACAGGTAAAAAATGGTTATGTAGACAGAGCAAACCAGATCGCTGCCTGTAAAAACAAGGAATGTTTATGCGTGGCCTTTAATCAGGTTTATACTGAAGGAAATAATTTCTTAAATAATGGAGCCACTATGTGGGAAAAGATGTTTGATAAGGTCCACGATGATATGGACTGGTATTTGAAAAACGATGCAGTCTTTGTGACCCGCGTACACGATCCGAATTGCAATGAAGCACTAAATGTTACCAGAGAATTAAAAATCCGTGCGGCGATTTTAAGGACCTATGGCCGTTGGTTTGATATTATAAGTGCGCTAGAGGGATATAGTATGCTGTCGCAAGGGCAAGTGGATTGCCCTCCGGTAGAAATGGGCATGATGGGAAGTCCCGATCCTTTTTCCAAAAGGCCAAAACATATTAAAGAATTCCCCGACAAAAATTGTAAAGACTCAGGTTTTCCAATAGGAATTTTAGGAACGATTACAGAGAACTGCGCTTACACGAAATTTACGATCGGTCCGAAGATCGGACCTGTTCAGTTAGGGTTTACATACACCACCAACAAGGATGCTTTAACAGGAGAAGTAAAAGATCCTATCGCTTCTCAAAACAATAATTTTGATCACAGTTATGGCGCTACTGCAGGTGTGGCCTATAAATTTAACGAGGTGGTGGAAATAGGCGCTTCAGCGACTGGCACCGTAACCTACAACAGCCAGGGTCAGGCGACAGGTTATACTGCCGGCGGAGATGCGTCAGGTGCTATTGATTTTGGCACTGCAAAACTTGGAGGTAAAGCCTCCCGGACCTGGCAGATGGACGGAGATATGAATGTTACAGGATATACCAACAGTATTTCAGGAAGCGGAAGTATTGTTCGTGGCCCACAGGCAGCAAACGCCGAATATAACACGGTAAGTAATTATGATGCCAATGGGAATTATATTGGCGGAAACACTTCAGTTACGGCTACCGCACAAGTGACTGGCTCCTCCGATACCGACCACCCCAATGTGGAAATCTCCTCTCAAAATTCCATTTTCGGTATCCAGGCCAATCAGGTAATCGAAGTCGTAGCAGCACAAAATAAAGCCGGACCAATAACGATAAATCCAAAATAACATCAAACAGCCGGAATGTTTTTACCGGGCAAAAAATAATACAATGTTATTATCATCTGAACTTGTTGCAAGAATATCTTTTTTACCATCTCCGTCCATATCAAAAACAGCAATCCCATCTGAATGTTTTCCAATTGGAAGTTGCATGGATGATTGCAACCCTTTCTTATTCATAAAGTAGACCGATATAAAATTGCTTTTGTAATTGCTCACCGCAATATCATTCATTCCATCATTGTTTAAATCGCCGATTGCAACTCTTGTAGGGCCAAGTCCTGTTTCAAATGGCGAACCCCGCATCATGGAAAAATTGCCTTTGCCC
Organism: Puia sp.; assembly: GCA_035483495.1. GTDB lineage: Bacteria > Bacteroidota > Bacteroidia > Chitinophagales > Chitinophagaceae > Puia. The sequence goes on along the minus strand of DATHPV010000298.1, from coordinate 959 downwards.
TCTCCCAATAAAATAGTCAATCCGTCTTTTCCAGGCTTTCCTCCAGAAATGGTTGGCGCATTAACAATTGCCAAATCAATATTACCATCATTATTAAGATCTCCGGTTGCCACATCAAATGGAGTGTTACCCGCGTTAAATAAGTGCGATGAAAATTTCCCTTTACCATCGCCCAGTAATATTGTTACACTATTATCATCTAAATTGGTTGTTACAATATCAGGATTGCCATCTTTATTAAAATCGGCTGTTCTTAATCGTTGATATGGATGTTTACCTGTTGCATAAAAAACAGGTTTTGTAAAATCTCCATTGCCATCGCCGCTTAATATTACAATACTGTCAACACCCCAGCTGTCCGTCCCAATGTCTAAATTTCCATCGCCATTAAAATCTGCAGAAACAATTCCGTGTGTGTGCGGTTTTACCTGAACAGGAAAAGGAGAATGAGCTGCGGGATGAAATTGACCTTTCCCATTTCCAAGAAGAACTGTAAAATATTTTTTTTCATGATTAGCGAATGCAATATCCAAATTTCCATCTTTGTTGAAGTCGGCTATATTGATGTCGTTAGGAAAATGTCCGGCATAAAAGGGAGATCCCGTTGCTTTCGTAAATTCTCTGTTACCTGCATTCAACAAAATTGTTACGCTGCTGTCTTCTGTATTTGAAACGGCAATATCAGGTTTACCTTCTTTGTTAAAATCTGCCACTTCAACACTTGCCGCACCTTTTCCAACGGTAATCGACTTAACATCAAAATTGGATTGTTGTGGTTGCGAATAGCTGCATCCTGTTAGAATTATTACTGAAGCCGAGATAGTAATAATGATTTTCATTAATTTTTATTGATTGTTTGATTTCCTGCGAAAGGTCGTAGACTTAAGTTTTCTCTGCGACTACAGGATTGTCCCAGCCTCCGACAGGTAAGATGCTTTTATCAACTTCAGCAGGTCCCC
>DATHPV010000297.1:0-7568 GCA_035483495.1 Puia sp. | reverse complement strand
TATCCACCTGTAAATACCTGTGCGGCCTGTGGCAATCACGAATTCATTCACAGGAATTTCGGTACAGAAAAAATAGAAGAGGAACTGGAGACATTATTTCCGAAAGCGCATATTGCAAGGATGGATCTGGACAGTGTCAGGGGGAAAACGGCCCATGATATGCTCATTAAGCAGTTTGAACAGAACAGAGTCGATATCCTCGTCGGCACACAGATGGTAGCAAAAGGCCTGGACTTCGACCATGTGGATCTTGTAGGAATACTGGATGCCGACAGTCTATTAAATTTTTCAGAATTCCGCGTGAATGAGCGGGCTTTTCAGCTCATGGAACAGGTGAGTGGGAGGGCAGGCAGAAAAGATGGAAAAGGCAAAGTGCTGATCCAGGTATCCAATACCAGGCATCCTGTTTTGCAGTGGGTGATTGCCCATGACTATAAATCATTTTATATGCAGGAAACTGCTTCCCGGCAGCAGTTCTCCTATCCGCCCTTTTCGCGTATCATACGCATCAGCTTTCGACATAAAATACAGAGTGTTGTTCACGACGCGTCCTCTTTGTTCGCGCTGCATCTGCATAAAGAATTCGGAACTTACCTAACCGGCCCGGGAGAGCCCGTTGTGGCACGAATAAGGAATCAATATATCATGGAGCTGATGTTGAAACTGCCAAAAAATGGTAGTACAATTGCATTGGCGAAACAAATGATCCAGCAGCAAAGGGCCATTCTTCAAAATGACCGGAAGTTCAGGTCTGTCGTAATTACACCAGATATAGATCCGGTCTGAATTCATATTTCACTATGCCAATAGAAAAAAATATATCCCTTCGTCCTTTTAATAGTTTTCATATAGAGGCAAATTCATCAACATTTGTTTCCGTTAAATCTGTTGAGGATTTGCAGGATGTATTTTTTGGCCATACAAAAGAACCGGTGCTAGTTCTTGGTGGGGGCAGTAACATATTACTCGTCAACAAAGAAATTGAACGGGTTCTAAAAATTGATATCAGGGGAATCGAAGAAGTCAAAGAAGAAACTTCGCATATATATGTTAGTGCCGGGGCGGGGGAGAACTGGAATGATTTTGTTCAATATACTTTGTCAAGAAACTGGGGTGGTCTCGAGAACCTTTCACTAATACCTGGCCTGGTAGGTGCTGCACCGATACAAAATATTGGTGCCTATGGTGTTGAATTGAAAGATGTTTTTTTTGAACTGGAAGCCTACGACCGCATAGAAAAAAAAGTATTTGCCTTCGGAGTAAATGATTGCAAATTTGGATACCGCGACAGCATTTTTAAATCGGAGCGGAAGGGTCGATATATTATTTTGAATGTTACTTTCAGGTTGAGTAAAACCCCGGTGCTGAAGACCAGCTATGGTGCTATTCGCGAAGAATTGAAAAAAATGAATGTCAATTCGCCGACGATCCGGGATATATCGAATGCAGTCATCGCCATCCGACGTTCGAAACTTCCCGATCCGAGAGATATCGGTAATGCGGGAAGTTTCTTTAAAAATCCCATAGTAGATCAGGCGCAGTTTCTTTCTCTTTCAAAAAAATATCCCGACCTGCCTTCTTATCCTCACGAAGACCAGCTTGTAAAACTTGCTGCGGGATGGTTAATAGAGCACTGCGGCTGGAAGGGATATCGTAAAGGGGATGCGGGTGTTCACGAAAACCAGGCGCTTGTACTGGTGAATTATGGAAATGCGACCGGAACTGAAATACTCGAGCTAAGCGAAAGAATCCAAAAATCCGTTCACAAGAAATTCGATGTTCACTTGGAACGCGAAGTAAATATTTTCTGAGTTTTATTTTTTAAGAAAAAGAAAAATAATACCGAGAATTGTCGCTGTTTGGCCAATCCAAAAGACAAACATCCATTTGAGAAGGTCCGCCCTTGTTTTGGCTAAATCTACCTTGGTTGCCAGTAGTTGCGAACGGTCGCTAAATTCATCTTTTATACTTTCTTCAATATATGACGTGAGAACTTCGGCAGGTTCTTTACCAATTTTAAGACTGAGAAGGTTATAAAGTTTTGTTATAGAACAGAACTCATCCAATATCTTTTCATACAAAATTAACTTTTGCTACGAAAATATCAATACAATGATAGTAGTATTTTAATCCTTTGTGCGTGGTACGAAAGTTTTTACCCAAACTCTTCATCTTCCGTCCCCATACTCTCCGTACTCATATTCATCATCGAACCAATCAGGTCTTTAAATTCAATTTTTCCCTCCACGACTTTTTTGCTGATCATACTGTATGCGGATAGTCCGTGCAAAACAAACTCCATCAATAACGCCATTTCTTTTTCATTGGCATTCTTGAAATGTTTTTTTGTAAACGCATGAAGTCCGTCTACCCGATATAGCAGTCTTACTTTGTCGTCGTCTTTGGAATTGAAAAACATATCCAGATGATTGCCCTTGTCGAACCAGCTTGTAATAGGCTTGTAAGGATTTTCTTCGCCACCCTTTCTTTTTTTGAATAGTTCTGGGTTGGGGAAATAATTGACGAACTGAGAACGGAAAGCTTTTTCCAGAAGATTAAATGCCACCTGGTACGGACCTTCCTGTTCACCTTCGTATACCAGTTCTATTTTCCCTGTTATAGAGGGAATGATTCCCACGAGATCACTCATCCAGACCTGTGTTTCTCTTTCGTTGTTCAATAGTGATCTTCTTTCTGCAGCACTTATAGCATTCTCATATGCGGCGATGGTAAGTCTGGCTGACACACCACTTTTCTTATCTACAAATTCGCTGGTGCGTGCTTCAAACGCGACCTGTTCAATAATTCTTTTAACCATATCGCTGATCTTCACGCGAACCTTTTGATCATCGGCGATATCTGCCTCCTGTTCAGTTATGAGGAGCGCGTGATCAATATTTTTTGGATAATGAGTTAGTATCTGACTTTCAATTCTGTCTTTTAAGGGAGTGACAATGGATCCGCGATTTGTATAATCTTCGGGGTTTGCGGTAAACACAAACAAGATATCCAAAGGCATACGCAACTTGAATCCGCGAATTTGTATATCTCCTTCTTCCAGGATATTAAAAAGAGATACCTGAATGCGCGCCTGTAAATCGGGAATCTCGTTAATTACAAAAATACCTCTGTTGCTTTTCGGAATGATTCCAAAATGTATTACTTCTTCATCTGCGAAATTCAAACGCATATTCGCCGCCTTTATGGGGTCGATATCGCCAATCAGATCCGCCACACTTACGTCAGGCGTCGCAAGTTTTTCACTGTACCGATCATTGCGATTCAGCCAGGAGATCGGAGTATCATCTCCTTTCTGACGAATTAATTCTCGTGAAAATTTCGAAATGGGAGCGAAGGGGTCATCATTTATTTCACTACCCGTAACATATGGAATGAATTCATCCAGTAAGTTTATCATCTGCCGGGCCATTCGCGTTTTTGCCTGACCCCGCAATCCCAGAAAAAGAATATTATGCCGCGAAAGCAGGGCTCTTTCTGTGTCAGGGATCACGCTGTCTTCATACCCCACGATTCCCGGAAAGCTGTTTTCTTTTTTATGCAGCTTCTTCAAAAGGTTTTCCCTTACCTCTTCTTTAACAGAACGATGCTTATAGCCAGACTTCTTCAGTTCACCCAGTGTTTTGATTTTCTCAATATTCATTTTGATAATTGTCAATTGTTAATGGTTAATTGTTAATTTAAGTATCAACCGTCCATTGTAACCCTCAGATTACAATTAACAATTGACAATTAACAATTATTAGTAGACCGTTTTCCTTTTCCCGTTTTCGAAATCCCGGAAGATAAAAGCACCGAGATGATCGAGTGATGCAAAAAAAGCTTTCCCATTATTTGTTTCTGTGAATTCATTCACGAATCGTTGCAAATATGGGTCGCTCGCAATCATAAATGTAGTAATGGGGATCTTGATTTTTTTACATTGAGCGGCAAGGTTAAGGCAGCGTGCTGTAATTTTCCGGTCAAGACCAAAGCTGTTTTTATAATAACGTTTTCCCGATTTCAGACAGGTTGGTTTTCCATCCGTAATCATAAATATCTGCTTATTTGGATTCCTTCTCCTTCTTAAAATATCCAGGGCGAGTTCCAGACCTGCAACAGTATTCGTATGGTAGGGTCCAACCTGAAGATAGGGGAGATCCTTGATTTCAACCGTCCAGGCATCATTTCCAAATACAACAATGTCAAGTGTGTCTTTCGGATATTTTGTAGTGATGAGCTCGCTCAGTGCCATGGCTACTTTTTTGGCGGGAGTAATTCTATCCTCGCCGTAGAGTATCATGGAATGGGAAATATCAATCATCAGAACGGTAGAAGTCTGAGTCTTGTAGTCAGTTTCCCTGATTTTTAGATCGTCCTCCTGCATATTGAATGAATCAATCCCATGATTGATCTGCGCATTCCGGATGGATTCTGTAAAATCTATATGTTCAAGCTGATCTCCAAATTGAAATGGTCTTGTTTCAGGGTTTATTTCGTCGCCGCCTCCGGGTTTGAAACTGTTATGATCACCTGCCTTCGTTTTCTTTAATTTCCCGAAAATTTCTTCCAGTGATCTTTTTCGAATTCCCTGTTCAGTCTTGGGACTGATGGTAATGGAACCAGTCTGCTTATTTTCATCTATATATCCTTTGTCCTTCAGTTCCTCGATAAAATCACCCATTCCATATTCGCCTTCGGTGAGTTTATATTCTTTATCCAGTTGATTCATCCATTGAAGCGCCTCTCCCACATCACCGCTTGTATAGGTGAGTAGTTGCATGAAAACATCCAACAGCTGGTCGAACTTAGACTTGCCGTCCTTTTTAGGGTCATATTTTCCAAACTGAAAACCGATCATAATTTCAAGTTAGCACTTTTACGCTTAACGCTCAAAGCTCAAAGCCGAAGGCTTAAAGCTTAAGGCCCAAAGCCTAAAGCTATTTTTTTAATTTAATCTTTTTATGAAGTAAGACGTTTACCACTAACAATTAACAATTGACAATTAAAAAAGATCGAATTTCCTAAAAAACGAAGCCCCTTCCGCTGAGAAAGGGGCTCGTATACATTGCGGAGATTTACTATTTTAATTTATTTGTCTCCGGTGGTTTGGAATTAAATTGTTTATCCATCTGATCAATCTGCATCAGCATTCTGTAGGTAGTAAAGATATCCTGTACGAATTGCTGTTGCCTGTCTGATAAATTACCTGCTTTACCCTGTAAAATCATATAAGCATTAGTAGCCAGCTGGTCATCACTGTTCTCATCCCCAAGGGATTTATAATAACGCATCTGCTGTTGAAGATCCTTTTTCACTGAGGCTTCTACTTTTCTCGCAAGTTCCAGGTCACCTGAAACATAACATGCCTGGAGGAAATCCGTAGAAATCGCGTCCTGCTGATTTCCTCTGTTGGCCGTCATGCCGTAGGGGAAATTAGGTTCATACACATTTTTATCAAAATGCTCGAGCACATTCCGGGCTGAGTCTTTTTTACCGGCATCCACCAGGCTAAAAGCAACCTGCGCGTGAGCCATCCGGATGCTATTGAGATGTCGACGGTTTTCCTCGTCGTAATAAACGCCTGGTTTAATCGCATCGCCATAAGCGAATTTTGTCATTATAGTATTGTATGCTGCATCATTGTCAACCGCGCCTTTGTCAAACGGAACCAGCTGATAGGAAAGTCCTCTCAGTCTGACATATTTATCCAGACCAAGATCTTTCAATTCCTGTGTTGATGTAAAACAGATAGGCCGTTTCCAATGGTTAGCTGCAATGATTGCATAAATAGCCAGATCGTTTTTGAGTAAATAAGAACGACTGATATCTATTTTTAATTCGCTCAGTACACTATCTCCCGGATGAACCAGTCCTGCTGCATTCACTGCCGCAGAATCTACGGGTACCGTAAATTTTTTCACGGGCATCAGGTTGAAAACATCGTCATCCTGCTGTTGGGTATATTTTGGATCGTCGCTTCCGACTACATTTTTAAGAATGTCGTATAAGTCGTAATATTTTTTCTGATCAAATCCGGGTAAAGGTGTTACATATGCTACATCCCTTTTGTTTCCCTGTATCTGTTCCTTGGTAAAGATGATATCAAATGGTGCGCTCTGGTTTACTTTGTAACGCAGTTCGTTCATATACCAGTCCGTTCCCAGTAAACTGTTTACCACCACCCGCACGTCTGGACGAATACCTTCTACTTCCTGTGCATACCACAAAGGATAAGTATCGTTATCTCCGAAAGAAAAAAGCATGGCATTTGGCGGACAGCTTTCCAGGTAATCCTTTGCAAGATCCCTGGCCAGCGTTTTCTTACTTCTGTCGTGATCATCCCATTCCTGATTTCCCATCAGTACCGGCACTGCCAGTAGGCACAAACCTGCAGAAACATAATTCGCAACAGGCGCTTTCATGAATTTCTCAAAAATCTCTTTTACCCAGATTACTCCCAGGCCAATCCAGATTGCAAAGGCATAAAAAGATCCAACATAGGCATAATCTCTTTCGCGGGGTTGCTGACCTGCCTGGTTAAGGTAGATCACGATGGCCATACCCGTGAAAAAGAAAAGAAGCATGTTTATTAAGAAGTCTTTTCTGTTCCTGTAGTATTGAAAGAACAAACCGATCATTCCAAGAATGAAAGGCAATGCATACATCCGGTTATAAGATTTGTTTTTGGTATGAATGCTGTCTGGTAGTTTGCTCTGATCCCCATAAAAATAATTGTCAATAAATGAAATGCCTGTAATAGCATTACCGTCCCGGATATTCCCAAATCCCTGTAGATCATTCTGCTTACCGGAAAAATTCCAGAAGAAATATCTCAGGTACATCCAGTATGTCTGATAAGTAATAAAATACCGGATGTTATTTCCCATTGTTGGAGGATCGCCTTCGGCTACATTTCCATAGTTCTTATAAACATCAACCTGTGCGCGATCATTACTATTATCCCACATCCTGGGAAAAAAATGGGAAGAAGGTGTATTATTCCAGTCCTGTGCGACAGACTTTCCTGTCATAATATATTTGTCTGCTCCTTTGGTATACTGGTCACTGCCCTCGGTACGTCCCGGACGATCGGGATAATCCGGACCATATACGATTGGCCAGTCTCCATATTGGTCCCTGCTCAGATAACCAACGAGTGATACCGGATTGTCCACATTGAACATATCGACCGCGGGATCCGCATTAGACCGGATCATGGTTGTGAAGTAGGTGGAATAACCTAATAACATGAAAGAAATGGACCAGACACCTATTTTAAGCAGATAGTATTTTTTTCTTATGGCATACCTCAGGGCAAAGACCAGTACCGCCGCCAATAAGATAAAGAAAAAAGCAAAGCCCCAGAAAAACGGAAGACTAAGATCATTCACAAAAAATATGTCAAACCAGGCCGCACCTTTAATAGTGTACTGAATAACAAATTTCTGAACCAAGCCGGTAATAACACATCCGATTATGAAGGCAAAGACCGAACCCCAGGCTGTGGTATTATAGCGTTTATAATAGTAAACCATTACGATGGCCGGAATCGTGAGCAGGTTCAGAAG
>DATHPV010000296.1:0-3206 GCA_035483495.1 Puia sp. | reverse complement strand
TGAATGGAAAGAAATGTGCCACACACTGGATTGCTTTTGATGCATTCAGATTGATGTATCCCGATGTGGAACTGGTAAAGTCAGTGGTGCACGAAGAACAGGGTCTTTGCAGCAGCGGCGGCGCTTTTTCATTCCTCAATCTTATTTTACACCTGGTTGAAAAATATGTCAGCCATGAAATGGCGGTTCAGTGTTCTAAAATTTTTGAAATTGAAATAGATCGCTATACCCAGGCTTCCTTTTCCATATTTAACGGATCTAAAATGCACGGAGATGATACCGTGAAAAATGCACAATTGTATATCGAAGAAAATTATGCTGACAGGATAAATGTGGAAGACCTGGCAAATCGCTCCCTATTGAGCCGTCGTAATTTTGAAAGGCGGTTTAAGAAAGCCACTCAATATTCTCCCGCTGAATATATTCAGTATTCCAAAATAGAAGTCGCCCGGAGGCATTTGGAAAGTTCGCGATACCATATCGGCGAAGTGATGCACGCAGTTGGATATAACGATACCAAAGCCTTCAGAACAACTTTTAAAAAGATCACCGGCCTTTCACCGCTTGAATACAGGAACAGGTTTCAGGTCTACGGTTCCTGAAAAATGTTTTGGCCCGAGTTATGCGTTAATGTTTTCATGAACCATCCTATAAATATACAGTTCACGAAACTGATAAAGGCAGGAGGCAGGCTTCGGGAATTTAACTTTCGTAAAAGTCAGGGTCTGCACGATAAAATGTTTACCATAGACGTGGCTAACGAAAGAGGAGATCGATTCTATTTAATCTTCCGGCTGAAAGATCAGCATTGGATGCAGGAAACGAAGAATCTGAATTCCCTGATTGAAGAAGTATTACCTCAAATTGTAGAAGCCATAGAGCCGTATAAATGATTTAGGATAGATCAGACCTGGCTTTGAGAAAGTGCTTCACCAAGCGTCTGAATAAGTTCATGTGGCCAGACTGCTTCTCCTGGGTGAATTGCCTGAACCCAGATCGTTTTATTTTCCCTTGTTTTTATGCCCGTAGGGAGGATCGTAGCCGAATGATCGAAAAATATCACTTTAATCCAACCCTTACCCCTGTCTGAGGGTAAGTAATTTCCTACACATTCCTGATCATGGTAGGTATAAGTAAAGGATTCCATGTTTAAAATAGTTTTTCTTCCTTCAGAATAAAATTAACTATAATAAACTTAAACTTCCCTGCCGTGTAGGAATATCCACATTAAGCTTGTCTTAAGAAAGCCCCTTCTGGATAGAAGGGGCGAAAACTCTAAACCTTATCCTACGAAAAATGTGACTGTCCTGAGTATTTAATACTAACAGTTATAAATACCCGAATAGTGCAAAAGACTATTGCAAATGGTTTGCCAGACCACCGGTAAAATTTCCCCAGACACATCGTATGTAAATGCATGATGCCCGTTGAAAAATATGGCTGGCATATGATTCAACGGGCACCACGACGGTAAGCAACCTATATTAACTCGTTATATCAGTTTCCCCGATTTTTTCAGACTTTCCTCCGATTCATGCATAACTCTTTTGAATTTCTGTTCAGAAGTTTCCACGGGAACAGCCAAACTGGTTTTTTGTCTTGAATCAAATGCATTCACCTGTTTTATATAATCCATGTATTCCGACCTGGTTAAAGTGGTTTCGCTACCATGACCTTCAAAATAATAATGGGTGGCAATGAATTTTTTAACGTGTTCCCTGCTTTCAGCCGGAAGATGTTTTTGAATAACCCAGAAATTCCTGCTTGAGGATTCCCGGATGGCCCTGTGTACTGGTTTGGGACCTCCGTTATAAGCGGCGATTACCAGCAGCCAGTCATCAAATTGAGCATAAAGATCTTTTAAATAACGCGCAGCGGCCCTTGTACTCAAAGTGAAATCTGTACGTTGATCAATATGGCGATCTACTTTTAAACCGAGACACTTCGCCGTGCCGGGCATTAATTGCCAGGGCCCGCGTGCGCCGACATGGCTGAGCGCAGTAGGCTTTAATTCTGATTCAATAACAGCAAGATATTTTAACTCAACAGGAATATTATAAATCCTGAAAACTGAATCTATGATGTCGAATGGAATAACACTACGCTTTTTTACATTCACCAGGCAATCTCCTCTGTACTTGATATATTTTCTAACAAATACAGCTTCTTTTTTATTGAGCTTGATCGCTGGTTCCAAACGGCTTCCTGCATTAGAAACAATTGAAGTTTCCACTGAAGACGGATTTGCGTTCGCAGATTTATGATCTGAAACAAAAGGAACGGATACTAACAAGAACGAATTACATAGATAAAAAGCCTTAAGTCGAGCGTTCAACATCGTTTTAGTTTAGGGGTAAAACAATGCCGACCCTTAGGGTTTGGATTTTGGCATCCGATACGATGCCGGGAAAATAACTAACTCTTTTACAATATACTATCCGGGGGTACGGACATTAGGGTTTTTCGGTTTCTACGGATTGATATAGTGTAAAGGCTAAAGATAATACCCTTAAACTGCCGCTCATAGGCGTTTTTACTAGGAAAGTTACTATTGCGTAACTCACTAATGAGAAAGGGTTTATGGGTTATCCCGCACGTGCGGGATGGGTTATGGGTTATGGGTTTGGTAAACGAACATTTATTCAAATATCATTACGATATGCAATCCCAACTCATAACCCATAACCTATAACCCATAACCCATAACCCATAATCCAAAAAATTACCCCGTGAAGAATCACGGGGTATGCTAAACCTAAACGATAATGCTTGCTGAGCTTACCTTTTTTTAATGTCTTGTTTTACTTCTGTTACGTCGCCCGTAACCTTGATCACTTTAATATTATCGCCATTTTCGATATTGATCATGTAAACGGGTTCTTCAGTTTCTGAAATTATTTCGTTGACATAAGTAATATCATAACCAGCAAAATTATCCGATACTATTTTTTTTAGATTCCGGGATAAATTGGATGCCGGAAAACTGACCATAGTATATTGCCAGTAACCGTTTTGATCATAAAAAACACGGTTCACAATATTTCCCTGGTCAAAAACACAATACATATTTTTTTCTGCTGTGGTAAACCAGTCGGCGTTTTGTACCCAAGCGTAATTTTCTTTGAAATGAGCCATCGCCCGTGCGCTGGCACTCATTGGTCCGGGATGATATTTTATTTCTGTTCTTCCTGGTGCCGCGTGCAGAG
>DATHPV010000295.1:0-5264 GCA_035483495.1 Puia sp. | reverse complement strand
ATTTACTGTGAGTGTTACTTCATCGGGCATGTTCGCATAGAAAGATCCCATGCTTCCATTTAACGCAGCCATATCTTTCATGCGGCGCATGAACTCGGGTCTGGTAGCCAACACCGGCATCGCATCCGGAGTCAATCCTTTTACTTCAACAGTTACATGGAGCGCGGGTACATTGATTGAAAATAGTGATTTCAATTTCTCCACTTCATCTTTACTCAGAATCGTTTCAGCTGAATCCTGTTTGTCGATAAGATTGTCAACCACTTCACTGTCTACACGCGTGAAATGAACATTCTCCCATTTCATTTCCATCTGATTGATGAATCCTGCGTCGACAATGGTTTCAAGTTTAACCACTTTGTATCCCTTACCCTGGGCAGCACGGATATAACTGTCCTGCTGAATCGGGTTACTGGTATAAATAATAACAAGTTTTCCGTCTTTATTTTTCTGGAGCCCATCGGCCGCCGTTCTGTATTCTTCCAATGTATAAAAACGTGAATCGTCAGCATCCTGCATCACGAGAAACTTATTTGCCTTTTCCAAAAACTTATCGTCTGTCATCATTCCATACTTCACAAACAGACCAAGGCTCTCCCATTTATCTTCATATTCTTTTCTTTCCTTGTTGAAAATTTCTTCCAGTTTATCCGCCACCTTTTTGGTGATGTGGTTATTGATTTTTTTTACGTTTGGATCTCCCTGGAGATAACTGCGGCTCACATTCAGTGGAATGTCGGGACTGTCAATTACACCCTGCAGCAACATGAGAAATTCGGGGACGATGTCTTTTACTTCATCCGTAACAAAAACCTGGTTACTGTAGAGCTGGATTTTATCTTTCTGAATCTCGTAACTCTGTTTGATTTTAGGGAAATACAGAATGCCCGTCAGATTGAACGGATAATCTACATTCAAATGAATCCAGAATAACGGAGGTTCGTTAAACGGATATAATTCCTTATAAAAGTTTTGATAATCTTCAGTGCTTAACTCACTGGGTTTACGAGTCCATGCTGGTCGCGTATTATTGATTTGTTTATCCTCAAAAAAAACGGGTATTGGAAGAAAGCGGCAATATTTTTCAAGAATCCCTCTGATGCGGCTTTCATCAAGGAACTCACTGGAATCTTCAGATATGTGAAGAATCACATCCGTCCCTCTCTCTGTTTTTGGATTTTCTTCCAGGTTGTATTCCGGACTTCCATCACAGTCCCATTTTACGGCTGGCTGGCCTTCCCTGAATGATTTGGTGATGACTTCCACTTTGCTGCTCACCATAAATGCAGAGTAAAAACCGAGACCAAACTTTCCTATGATCGCGTTTTCATTCTGTCCCTTGTATTTATTTACAAACTCTTCTGCGCCCGACAAGGCGACCTGATTGAGGTATTTATCGACTTCTTCGCCCGTCATACCGATACCCTGATCTGTTATGGTGAGCGTTTTTGCCTCTTTATCGAGTTTTACCCGAATGGTAAGATCTCCTATTTCACCCTTGGCTTCTCCTACGGACGCGAGGGTTTTAAGTTTTTGAGAAGCATCTACTGCATTGCTAATCAATTCCCTAAGAAATATTTCATGGTCGCTATACAGGAATTTCTTAATGATAGGGAAGATGTTCTCTGTTTGTACCCGGATACTTCCTTTCTGCATGGCTGGTTATTTTAGGGCAAGCCGTTCAAACGGAGTGCCATTTGCTGTGGTGCTGACAGGTTGACGGTTATAAGCCCAAAGCTTAAAGCCCGAAGCCTAAAACCTGTTAATTAATATGGAACGGGATTCTGGGATCCAAAAAGAAGTTTTAGGCTTTAGGGTTTGGGCATTAAGCTTAAAAGAACTACTTTCGCAGCCCAATTAATTTTTTTAAACAAAATCAGGGAAATGAACAATTATGAATTGATGGTGATTTTTACCCCTGTGCTGTCTGAGGAGGAATTTAAAGCCGCCCAGATCAAATTCACAACCTTCGTTAAAGATAACGGCGGAAAAGTGGTGCACGACAATCCCTGGGGTCTTAAATCACTGGCGTATCCCATCCAGAAAAAAACCACTGGTTTATACTGGGTAATGGAATACGATGCGCCATCCGACTTCAATGAGAAACTGAAAATCCAGATTCTCCGCGATGAAACCGTGTTACGTTTCATGGCTACTAAACTCGATAAATACGCCGTCGAGTACAATGCCAGAAAGAAAAGTGGTGTACAACATTACGCACCTAAAGAAAAAGCGGAGGCATAATCATGGCAAAGACGAACGAGATTAAATACCTCACCGCAATCAAGACCCAGCAGAGGGCCAAGAAGTTCTGCCGTTTTAAGAAATATCACATTCGTTATGTGGATTATAAAGACGGTGAATTCCTGAAGAAATTTCTGAACGAACAGGGTAAGATGCTGCCACGTCGCATTACCGGTAATTCGCTGAAATATCAGCGCAAAGTAGCCGATGCGATTAAGAAGGCAAGACAGATGGCAATCCTGCCTTACGTAACAGATTTATTTAAATAATAATCCCGTCCCGCTTGCAGCGGGAGAACAAAATAAGTAATAATGGAAATCATTTTGATTCAGGACGTGGATAACCTTGGCGCTGCCCATGAAAAGGTGAGCGTTAAGAATGGTTATGCACGCAATTTCCTGATTCCGCAAAAGAAAGCTATTGAAGCCAGTCCGTCCAATCTGAAACAGCTGGACGAAAAAGTGAAGCAGCAGAAAAAGAAGGAAGAAAAGCTGCTGGCTGAAGTAAACAAAGTTATTGAAGTGCTGAAAGCGTCCCCATTAAAAATCGGCGCTAAAACAGGAACCAGCGGAAAGATCTTCGGAAGTGTTACTTCTGTTCAGCTTGCCCGTGCGATACGTGATCAGAAAGGTTACGAAATCGACCGTCGCCGCATTCATATTCTTTCAGAAGTGAAGGAACTTGGAACCTACAAGGCAAAGGTTGATTTTGGCCATGGCAACGAAACCGAAGTAGAGTTTGAAGTAGCCGCTGAATAATACTTTATTTAAAAATTAATAGAACCCTCCCCCTAAAAGGCGGAGGGTTTTTTTATGGAATTCGGGGTCTCCTGACAGGGTGCTTTACAGCTACAAAATTTTCCCGAATTATAAAAATTCCTATCTTTACAATCGCTCTGTTATTCTAGTTATAAGCTGTGCAGGTGCAGTCTTTAGATAGTACTTAGTTCATCGTAGCTACGAAGTTTAGAGTTGTTTTAATCATTTTAATTTTAGCACAATGAACATTTATGTAGGCAACCTCTCCTGGCAAATGACCGATGAGGATCTCAGAAACCTTTTTGAACAACATGGAGCAGTTGGTTCCGCAAAAATTGTAAAAGACAAAGTATCGGGCCGCAGCAAAGGCTTCGGTTTTGTTGAAATGGAAAATGATGCGGAAGCTCAGGCAGCCATCACGGCATTGTATGATTCAGAAGTTATGGGCCGTAAAATTATCGTCAACGAATCCCAGCCTAAACAACAGGGTGGCGGAGGCGGTGGCTTCAAGAAGAGAAGTTTCGGCGGTGGAGGAAGTGGCGGTGGCGGCGGATACAAGAAAGGCGGCTATAACCGTGGGAGCAGCGGTGGCGGCGGATTTGACAGAGATTACTAATCCTCATATATATGACCACATTTAAATCCTTCCCGCTATGGCGGGAAGGATTTTTTATTTTGAATCTTTTTCAGAATCCGGAATCATTCACAGTTATTAACAGAACATGAGGAAATTTTCAGTATTAATTTCTGGACGGTTCGTCACAGGTTTACTATATCTGGCATTTTTATCCCTGGTATGCTGCCAGAATCCTGTGAGTAAACAACAGCCCGTAGTCAGGGATTCGATTCCGGAAGAAGATGTTCCCGTTCGGGGGTTTTTCAGCGATCAAAAAAAACTTCAGCTTGACAGTATAACACTCGATTCATTTTTCAAAAAATACGGTCAACTCAAAAACTACGAGTCTGATGTAAAAAAATTTTATGGATACCGGCATTTTCTCTATGCCTGGTTTGACGTCAACGGTTTAAATGAACAGGCCAGTAATCTGCTCAACTTATTGAATAACCTGGATAAAGAAGGTATCAGGGCAACTATTCCCTATAAGGAAATGGTAGACAGCATCATGAATGATCCTGCCCAGTCGGGCATGCCTGACTCAGAAATAGAAATCTTATTGTCTGCCGAATACTTCTTCTACGGCGACAAAGTCTGGAACGGGATTTCTGAGAAAGAAACAAAAAAACTGGAGTGGATGCTTCCCAGAAAAAAACTGGATCTTCCATACCTTATGGATTCGTTACTAAAAGAAAATCCTTCCAACTTCAATTCAGGTTATTACAATATTCGCCAATACAATCTGCTGAAAACAAATCTTGAAAAATACAGGCGGCTGGACGGAATGAATGATTGGGAATTTCTTAAGGCATCTGTGAAACCGCCAAAGAAAAACGACAGTTCAGAACTGATCTCTAAAATCAGGCATCGTTTATACCTGCTTGGGGATCTTTCAACAGACTCTCGCAGTAACGAATTTGACGATGATCTTGAAAAAGGCATTTCCAGATTTCAGGTACGCTATGGTATGAAATCAGATGGTGTACCCGGTCCGGATTTTTTCCGGGAGATAAATATTTCTCCGCAGGAAAATATTCGCAAGCTTATTGTGAATATGGAAAGAACAAGATGGATGCCTATTGAACTGAGCCAGCACTATATCATTGTAAATATTCCGGCGTTTACTCTTTCAGCGTTTGATAAGGACACACTGACACTCAGGATGAATGTTGTAGTAGGTAAGGATGTACACAAGACAGTTATTTTTAACGGCGACATAAAATACATCGTATTTAGTCCTTATTGGAATATTCCTCCGTCCATTATGAAAAAGGAAATTCTTCCTGCAATCCGGAAAAATCCGGATTACCTCACAAAGAATAATATGGAGTGGGCGGGAAATGGCATTCGCCAAAAACCCGGCCCAAAAAATTCTCTTGGACTGGTGAAATTTCTCTTCCCCAATTCATACAATATTTATCTGCATGACTCACCTGCCAAGAGTTTGTTCGGAGCTCAATCGCGTGCGTTCAGTCATGGTTGCATACGTCTTTCCGAACCAAAAAAGCTGGCGGCTTATTTGTTGAAAGATGATTCCAGCTGGACCGAAGAAAAAATTCAACAGGCGATGACGGGCGGCAAGGAAAAATACGTGACACTAAAAAATCCCGTTCCGGTATATATTGGATATTTAACCGCGTGGGTGG
>DATHPV010000294.1:0-3027 GCA_035483495.1 Puia sp. | reverse complement strand
ATATTTTACTGGTCTTTTAAGAAATCTTCCGGAGGTTATACTTGCTGTGATAGTGATACACGCTGTTTCGGGACTCATCAAAATCAAAGAATTAAAACGGATCAGGCAACTTAACCAAATGGAATTTAATATTGCCATCATAGCAATTGCCGGCGTACTGGTATTCGGAATTTTGAAAGGTGTAATGATATCGGTAATCATGTCGCTAATCCTTTTGATCAGGCGCAGTTCCCATCCTGAAGTGGCAGTTTTGGGCAGAATCGGAAATACTTCTCATTTTTCCGACATCACCCGTCATCCCGATAATTTAATTATTCCCGGAATAGCGATCATGCGGATAGAATCTTCCATCTTGTATTTTAATACGGAGAATATTTATGAAAAAATAAACCATCATCTGAACACAATAGACAGAAATCTCCGGGTTCTGATACTGGATCTGGGGGCTGCTCCCTATGTGGATGTTGCCGGTTCAAAAATGTTGATGAACCTTGCGCTGGAGTTTCAGAAAAATGGCAAACAGATCCGAATGGTGGGTGCTCTCTCGAATGTACGTGAGATTCTGAGAAAGCAGGGGCTGGAGGAAATAACCGGAAAAATCAGCAGGACCAGTACTATTTCAGATGTCGTATCAGGATTCAATGAATAATTCTCCATACTAAAATTCTATTTAATCAAATTATAAAAGCAATATCATGAAGTCAAAAATTGGTGAAAGATTATCAGACATTCCGGAATTATCGAAGAAGGAAATCGTACAACGCGCTAAAGACTTCTCCAAACAATTTCGCATAAAAGATGGAAGTGAATTCAGACTTAAAGATTTCGATCCTAAAGAAGACGGAGGACTGGGCGATGAGGATAAACCTCTTGCAAAACAGACATTGCAAATGGGAGTAGAAGCACTCTCTGCGTTGCAGGAAGTTTTATATGCTTACGACAAATGGGCGGTACTGCTCATCTTCCAGGCCATGGATGCCGCTGGTAAAGATGGGGCTATCAGGCATGTCATGTCCGGCGTGAACCCTCAGGGCTGTCAGGTTACTTCTTATAAAGCTCCTTCGCCAGAGGAACTTGACCATGATTACATGTGGAGGTGCACAAAAAATTTACCGGAAAGAGGAAGGATTGGAATTTTTAACAGGTCCTATTACGAAGAGGTATTGGCTGTTCGTGTACACAAAGAATTTTTGCAAAATCAAAAAATTCCAAAAGAGCTGATCACAAAAGATATCTGGGATGATCGTCTGAAAGACATCCGGAATTTTGAAGCATATCTGAATCGCAACGGAATTGTTGTTTGCAAATTCTTCCTAAACCTGTCAAAAAAAGAACAAAAAAAGCGCTTTCTTGACCGCATTAATAATCCCGATAAAAACTGGAAGTTCTCAGCTTCCGACGCAAAGGAAAGAAAGTTCTGGGACGAATATATGGATGCGTATGAACAACTGATTCGCGAAACCGCTACCAAAGATTCTCCTTGGTATGTGGTGCCGGCAGATAATAAAGCGTTCAGCCGGGTTGTAGTAGCGTCTGCTATTATTCATACAATGGATTCCCTGGATATGGAATATCCGAAACTGAGTAAAGAGAAACTGGAGGAACTGAATACTA
Source organism: Puia sp. (assembly GCA_035483495.1). Lineage (GTDB taxonomy): Bacteria > Bacteroidota > Bacteroidia > Chitinophagales > Chitinophagaceae > Puia. The sequence continues at coordinate 1,413 of DATHPV010000294.1, read as the reverse complement.
TCAAGGAGGATCTGATGTCAGAAAAATAGGAATTCGAATTTTAAATGAGGAAAAACCTGAAAGGACGTCCGCAACCATGTCTTCAGTAAAAAATAAAAATAGCAAGTTCTCTGAAAAATTAAAGTCAGGAAGGAATGTCATTTTTTTCATTGCTTCGATTTTAGGCGCGTTTCTGTTAACCCGTTTATTGAGAGATCGTAGTTTTTCGGATTCACAGGACTACGTCATGTTTCTGCTGTTTTTTTCAATCGGTTTATGGGTCACCGAAGCCATCCCGCCCTTTGCAGTCGGACTTATCATTATGGCTTATCTGGTTTTCGCGCTGGGGAATGAAAAAATAAATGAAAATCCTCAGGATGTTACAAAATATATCCAGACTCTTTCAAACAACACGATCTGGCTTTTGCTGGGCGGCTTTTTTCTTGCAGAAGCCATGACTAAAACTGGGATAGATGCAGATTTTTTCAGATTTTCCATACGGCTTTCAGGAAAAATTCCAAAGAATCTTCTACTCGGAATTATGATGACAACGATGCTTGCTTCCATGATCCTTTCCAATTCTGCAACTACTTCCATGGTACTGGCATCGGTGGCTCCTCTGTTGAAAAAAATCGGGAAAGATCCATTTTCAAAATCTTTACTGGTGGGTGTTCCTCTCGCAGCTTCCATCGGAGGCATGGGCACTATTATTGGCAGTCCGACCAATGCCATTGCAGCAGGTATTCTTGAGAACATGGGCATGCCCGTAAGTTTCATAAAATGGATGTATTTCGGCTTTCCACTTGCCTTAATACTTACATTAACGGGATGGTGGCTGCTAAAAAGTAAATTCATAACGTCAGACAATCCTATTGAATTTGAAATACCTTCTCAGAATGACTCGGTGAATCATTTAATTAAAACGGAACGCAGGATTGTACTGGCAGTTCTGGTCGTAACAGTACTCCTTTGGCTGACCAGTTCTATACATCATATCAATGTTTCTGCCGTGTCTCTGGTTCCCATTGTATTTCTGACCATGACTGGCGTGCTCAAGCCGGAAGATATCCGGAAAATTCCGTGGGATACTCTCATATTGGTGGCAGGAGGGCTTTCACTCGGGCTGGCTCTGGAAGAAACCAGACTCCTGGAACATTTCGCAAACAACTTGCTGGGCACCCATCTCACACCATTTGTGCTGATCATCATTTTTGCATATGTCACGATGATATTCAGTAATATCATGAGCAACACTGCGACGGCAACTATTCTTATTCCATTAGGGATTTACCTTTTGCCTGACCATTCAAAACAAATAGCCATCGTTGTGGGCCTGGCCGCATCTACAGCGTTGATGCTGGCGGTATCTACCCCGCCAAACGCAATTGCATATAGTACAGGACTGATTAAACAAAAGGATTTTTTCCCGGGCGG
>DATHPV010000293.1:0-5543 GCA_035483495.1 Puia sp. | reverse complement strand
GCGAGCTATCGATTGGTTAAAAGGTACGTTGAGGAACTGACTTCTTGAGACGAATCAATGAGATTTTAGTTCTGAAAACTGCAATCGCCATCAAAGAAATGATCAAATAGTTTAAGTTATCTATTGGACCTTTATATTTTTGAAAAATTATTAAAATCCCCGCAATAACAGCCAGGCTGAAATCAAGGTAAGTCTGTTTCAATATCGCCGTTCTTAAAAATTTAATCAGCGTAAGCACGAAAAGTATCACTCCGAAAGGTAAATACCAACTATGATATTTTATTTTCGACAATCCAAGAAAGGAGAATAAATTCATATAAGCAGCCCAGCACATAGCGCATTTAGGCATAAGGGTTAATACCAGTCCTGATATAAAAGTCAGTTCATTACTTGCTTTTGGCGTACTTTTTACAACGCATTCATTTTTGCAGAATAGCTTCATTTGTAAACTGTTTTTTGATCAATGGCAGCAGGGCGAATTTGTTTTTGCTGTATTTTCATGCTTCGATGATGGAACATCATTAGCAGGATTCTGGTTGAAAAATCCTAGTGGTTTTAATAGAAATCCAATGTAGGCAGTAGGCATAACCGGATAATCTTCGGGTCTTGGAATGTGGGTGTGTCCCATAGTATACCAGAATACGATGTCGGTATCTTCTATATTTCTGTCTTCTTGTGTCCATTTGTCTATTCCTTCACCTCCCTTACTTTGGTTTGGATAGTCACCCGCTGCAAAATATTCGGCCGCGTTAAAAGGAGTCACCCACACATGATTATCAACGAATCCCGCGCGCTGTCTCCAAAATGACTCTTTTGAGGCAAATGGCAGGCAATTATCGCCTGGCAAAAATTTATACGCCACAGGTTCGCCGATAGCATTTTTTCTGGAATGATTGACAATTTTCCAATACCTGGAAGAGGCGATATTGACGTTCGACTGAGCCTGGATTTCGGTTTTTCGCAATGTCGACTGGGCGAAGAATGCGTTTTTAAACTCGTTAGTCCCTTCATTTTCAGGCAATACGTTAACTTCATATACCGAGTTATCTTCTCCATCGAGATCAAAATCCAGCCTGACACTAAAGAAATGCTGATGATTGGGTGCGTAGAGCCCCGGGGCCACAAAATTGCCATACTTTGGTTTAATATCTGGCAACAACGACCCTAAAGAAAGTATGCCTGTCAGCTTAATTTCAAATTGAATATTTCCATCCTGGTAGAAGTACCAAAAAAAACCGTACTCGTAGTTTTCTACCGTTGAAAATGACGAGACTACAAGACGCCTTGATCTTCGTACTTCGGGTTTACCGATACGCCTGTCAGTATGTTTCCATAAAATTCCATAATCTTCTTCATGCATGCATATGGCATTTTTTACGGTAACAATATTACCCCTGCTGTCTGTAAAGTTCGCATCAAAGTATTTTATAAGCCCGAGGCAATCACATCCCAATTCCAAGCTGTTCGCGCAGGTTCCCATCCCATATTCTCCGGTATCAAATGCGTTTTTCCTTTTTTGTGTTTCAGCTGGGTCACCATAGGGTACCACCATTTCCGATAACGAAGCCCTGTATAAAATGGATCGTTTTTCGCGATTGTCCAGATAATTAATATCATGCAGTGTCAAGCCCTCCCGCGGGTTAAACCCGATGATAAAACTCCATTTTTGCCATTCTACCGAATTTCCGGCAACAGTAAAACTCGGTCCCTGAGGCTGCGATATTTCAAGCGGCTTGATATCGCTGCGAAACTCCGTTAATCTTTCCATGGAGTAATTCCCATCATTGGGTTGTATCGGAGTGTAACCGTAATTCTCCACTCTGATTACCTTCATTGTATTTAAATCGACTACCGGTCTTAGACCTTCAATTGGCTTACTATAACCATTGTCGGTGGAATCAGATCTTAAAAAACACAGTGGCCTGGCCAATCGCATAGATTTCTCTTCTTCGCTGCCGTAGAAACCGGCAGACCAAATATCCACCATTACAAGTGCCGGATTCTCAATTCCGTATTCCAAAATGGCCTGGATAAATTCCGGGCTATTCAGTACGGCTTGTTCACATTCAATTTGCTCGTCGGTTGACATAGTAGGTTGAACTCCCGGGATGTGCTTCCATGAAACGACAGTCTTAAGATCTATGTTTACAATAATTTCAAAACAACTATTTGTTTCGTTGTTAAATAAAACAACAAATGCATGTCTGTGTATGTCTGAATAATTCACCTTCTTCTTCACGACAGATTTGTCGGGTTCTTTTAATGCAACAGATATAAATCGACTAAAAGGGGAATAACTCCGTTGCGATTTAATGACGGCGACTGCAACTTGGATTTCCTCTATTGTCAAAGGGTAGAGGGGGTGAACAATAACTTTACTTGATTCCATGTAAGGTAGTTTATATGTAAAGTTATATAGTAAGGTCGCCCAGTTTATCTACAATAATACCAAATTTGTGTATTTTTTTTCACTTTATATGGCACAAAATGGGAGAAAGCCGTTTGAGATATCATAGATAAAATATCACTATATATCGAAAAGCCTTTTACCCAAATGTGAAAAAAGTATTCAAAATTGATTTTAAACATGATAAACGCTATCAAAAAATTTGTCAGCTTTGCAATACAAATTATAAAATGAACATCAACTTAAGCCAGGCCGAAGCTGTGATTGTGGCTGCAGAGGCAAAAGCAATCGAATTAAATACTAAAATGAACATTTGTGTAGTTGATTCCGGAGCCAATATTGTTGCGTTTGCAAGAATGGACGGAGCGTGGCTTGGCTCCATTGATATTTCCTTCAAAAAAGCAAAAACCGCTGTGTGGTTTACCATGGACACGGCTTTATTAAGCCCTTTAGTGCAACCCGGACAACCACTTTATAATATAGAGCATTCAAACCAGGGCTTAATTACTTTCCCTGGGGGCGTAACAATCAAAAACTTATCCGGAAGTGTTATTGGTGCTATCGGTGTAAGTGGTAGCAGCGTTGAAAATGATCAGGCTGTTGCCAAAGCTGGGGCTGCAGTGTAGGCGGCCCCTCTGCTAAATGATTTACCAGCCAAAATAGTTCTTCGCATTATAATAGCATATATCCTTAATAATTTTCCCTGCCCATTCCTTATCACCAGGTAGTTCTCCGTTTTCGATTTCTTCACCAAATAAATTGCATAAAACTCTTCTAAAATATTCGTGACGAGGATAAGAAAGAAAACTTCTTGAATCTGTAGTCATTCCAATAAACCTGCTAATTAAACCCATGTTAGACAAAGCGCTCATCTGCTTTGTCATTCCATCCTTCTGATCTAAAAACCACCATGCGGTACCGAATTGAATCTTGCCCGGAACACTTCCATCATTAAAATTTCCACACATCGTCGCCATCAATTCATTACAGGAAGGATTTAAGTTATATAAGATTGTTTTGGCTAGTTGATTAGTTGAATCAAGGCTTTGCAAAAATTTGGCTAGCGATTTGCCCTGATGGAAATCTCCAATTGAATCCCATCCTGAATCCGGTCCGCACAATTCAAGCAGTCTTGCATTATTATTTCTTAACGCTCCCAAATGGTATTGCTGGACCCAACCTTTCTCATGATCCCAAATTGCAAAAACATGGAGCATTGCCGATTTAAATATCGCTCTTTCTCCAACTGAAAGTTGTCTGCCACGGCGAATTTTATTAAACACTGCAATGACCAGGTCGTCCGTATAATCTTCTGTGTAAATATTCTCAAGGCCATGGTCTGAAATGGAACAACCCATAGTTGCAAAAAAATCATGCCGCTGTTTTAATGAATCTAAATAAGATTGATAAGTCGTAATATTTATACCACTTGCAGTTTCTAATTTTTTTAAGTACAAATTGAATTCACCTGCGTCATCTACATTCATTGCCTTATCTGGCCGAAAGGCGGGAAGCACTTTTATTTCAAATCCATCATCTTTTATTTTCCGGTGATATTCCAGGCTATCCACAGGATCATCTGTCGTACAAACAACCTGGACATTCATTTTACGAAGTAAATTCCTTACTGAGTATTCCTTTGTTTGTAGTTTTTGTGTACAACAATCATAAATTCTTTTTGCACTTTTCTGGTTTAATAATTCATGTACGTCAAAATATCGCTGCAACTCAAGATGTGTCCAATGGTAGAGCGGGTTCCGCAAAGTATAGGGGACGGTTTCCACCCACTTTTCAAATTTCTCAAAATCCGTCTTATCGCCCGTAACATAAGCTTCACCTACTCCGTTAGTTCGCATGGCACGCCATTTATAATGGTCACCATACAACCATATATGAGTGAGGTTTTCAAAATTAATATCATCAGCAATTTGCTGAACAGGCAAATGACAGTGATAATCTATAATCGGCATTTGCCCGGCAAAATCATGATACATTTCTTTGGCTGCGTCACTTTGCAACAAAAAGTCTTGATCCAGAAATTTCCCCATAAAACGTTTTCAGTTATATTGCTTAAGACGGCCATTCTCCATTGTTGCTCTCATTCCATTATTACTAATGCTGATTAGTTTATCAGTTACCGATTGCCCAAAATCGGGAAGAATACTCAGATCTACGTCCCATAAAGCAATATTTTGTAAAACTTCTTTAACCACTTTGTCAACCGATTCATTTTGCCAGAGTTTATAATATGTTTCAGCCATTTCATCAGCAATTAAATAAAAGTCTCCGTTAAATTCTCCAAAGAATTCATTGCCCTCTTGCTTTACAGTTTTCATAAGATAAATGTAGGAGGCAAAACCCAATGCAAATAATTCGGGGACTGAGTTACTCTCTTTATAATGAGTTATCAGCATTGGAATGCACCGCACCTTCATCTTACTGCTATAATTAGATGTCATATTTTTCCAATAATGATTAATGTGCGGATTGCGAAACCTATCAAGTACTTTTCTAATAAAACTTTGAACTATATCTGAATCAATTTCATAGGGGATTGAAGGGCCTAGTTCATACTGCATTAAGTCTTCTATGTACTTTCCGATCATTTCATCATCCATAGCCTGCTTAACTGTACCTATGCCTGAAAGAAGCGCAATACCACAACTTAACGTGTGAGTACCATTCAATAGACGCAACTTTAATTCACGATGTAAGTCAATATCCGGCTCTATTATTACCCCTTCGTCTGCTTCTGCAAATGACAATACTTTCTTTATGCGCTCATCGCCCTCGATTGCCCACAACCTATATACTTCACAAACAGTAAGCAACTGATCTTTATATCCCAATCCCTCTTCTATTTCACTTTTTATTTCGTCGTCAGGCATGCCGGTAACAATTCTGTCAACTAAAGAATTACGAAAATAATTAGAACATTCAATCCAATCTATAAATGCATAATCAAGTCCGTTCAAATGCGCCAGTTCCAAAACAATAGACTCCAATTTTTTCCCATTATCTGGTATCAGTTCCGTTGGCACAATCACAAACCCACTTTTTTTGCTTCCTCCAAAAGCTATATATCTTTCATATAAGAAAGCGAGTAATTTCCCAGGATATGAGGCAGGGGGATGAA
>DATHPV010000292.1:0-2427 GCA_035483495.1 Puia sp. | reverse complement strand
TTGTTGTAGTAGGAGATATCGATCCGGTAAAAACGGAAGCGCTTGTAAAACAACTTTTTTCGGATTTGAAAACACCAACCAGTGAAAGAGTCAGAACCCTATATACTGTTCCTCTCACAGGACAGAATCATTTTTTACAGGTGACAGATAAAGAAATGCCACAGACAGTTTTGCAAGTGATGATCAAACATCCCGAAGAAAAGCTGATTACAGAGGAAAATTATATTCATTCCATGCAGCGCGCACTTTTCAATGAAATGATCGCTGAAAGATTTGCAGAACTTGCTCAAAAACCGGGATTGCCTTATTTGGAAGCGGGTGCCAGCATCAGCGGTTTTTTTGGCCGAATCGACGCCTTTTCCCTCGAAGTGGCACTCAAACAGGGGAAATTTAAGGAAGGATTCCAAACAGCCTGGGAACTTGTGGAGATAGTAAAACGTTTTGGATTTACGCAATCGGAATTGGACAGGGCGAAAAAGAATTATGTGAGTTTTCTGGAAACGGCATTTAAAGAAAAATCCAAAACCAATTCAGAAAGTCTTGTAGGTGAATATCAGCGTCTTTATCTCAACCAGGAAGCTTCGCCTGGAATAACCTGGGAATTTGATTTTGCAAAAAGCCATATTGATCAAATCACCCTTGATCAAATTAATGCAATCGTAAAAGATTATATCCGTGAACAGGATCGGGATATTTTGATTCTCGCCCCTGAAAAAGATAAAACTTTATTGCCTGACTCGGCGACCGTAATGAGTTGGATGAACGAAGTCAATCAAAAAAAATTGACAGCGGCCACTGATGAAATAAACAAGAAGCCACTACTTGCAGTCGCACCCGTATCAGGTAAGGTCGTTGAAAAGAAAACCATCCCATCCATCGGAGTTTCCATACTTACTTTGAGTAACGGAGTCAGGATAATATTAAAACCTACTGACTTTAAAAACGATGAAATACGTTTTGCGGCGTTTAGTCCGGGTGGCACATCCCTTTATTCTGATGCGAACTATGTAAATGCTGCAAATGCCGGTTTAATAGCAGGGTTTGGAGTAGGTGATTTCAATCCTGTACAATTGGACAAAATGCTGGCGGGAAGAATTTTCGAAGCGACTCCATATATTGGCGAAAGAACGCAGGGCATTCAGGGATATTCAACGCCAAAGGATTTTGAAACGGCTCTCCAACTATTGTATCTCAGATTCACCAGACCACGGAAGGATTCTGATTTATATAATAATATTATCAATAGCACAAGAGAAGAGCTGGCTAACCGATACAGCGATCCGGCAGTTGTGTTTAATGACACGGTTACCCGGATACTCGGTAACTACAATTATCGTCGCCAACCTTTCAGCGTGGAAAGACTGAATCAGCTAAATCTCGACAAATTATACAGGATTTACCATGAAAGATTCTCCGATGCTTCCGGATTTACATTTGTGTTCGTTGGAAATTTCAGTATAGATAGTATTCGACCACTACTTGAAAGATACTTGGGAAGTCTGCCCTCCCTGCACAAAAAAGAGTCTGCCAGAGATCTGGGAATTCATATTCCCGGAGGCCAATTGACAAAAAAAGTATTCAAAGGTTCAGAAAATAAGGCCACTGTAAAAATGGTAATAGGCGGGAATTACGTCTACAGCACTGAAAACAATATGGTGATGCAGGCTCTGAAGGAAGTTTTGGAAATCAAAACAACCCAGCACCTGCGGGAAGACGAAAGTGAAGTGTATTCACCAAGTATACAGGTCGCGTATAGTAAATATCCTCATCCCCGATATTCCTTTAATATTTCTTTTGGTTGTGCGCCTGCCAATGCAGATCACTTAATGAAAGACGTGTTAAAGGAAATGGACACGCTGAGAAAAAATGGTCCTACTCAGGAAGATCTTGATAAGTTCAAAGCGGAATACAAACGTGTACATGAGGTGCAAATAACAGATAACCAGTCGTGGTTGAATTATTTGTTAAGTCAGTATGAGAACGAGGAAGACCCCAATCAGATTTTGAATTACAACCAACGTGTTGACAGTGTCACAAGAGCTATGGTTCAAAAAGCAGCACAAACCTATCTCAGCGGGGTGAATGATCTGAGATTTGTGCTGCTTCCGGAACAAACGTCGAAATAGAATTACTATTCTGTCTTAAGTGTTTTTGCAGGACTTGTCATCGCTGCTTTTGTTGAATGGAACATTGCCGTCAATGAGGCCGTCACTACAATTACAAGAGCTGATAAAACAAATGGTACTGCCGATAAGCCTGCATTATAAGGAAATATTTCCAGCCACTTATGCATAAAAATCCATGCAACAGGGAATGCAATGCAGGCGGCTATCAGCGAAAGCCATAAATAATTTCTGGTAATTAAGCCAACCACCGATGCGATGCTGGCGCCCAGCACCCGGCGGATACTTATCTCCTTTTGTTTCT
>DATHPV010000291.1:0-6059 GCA_035483495.1 Puia sp. | reverse complement strand
CCAGGACCTCGTTGTTATGCAAGGCAACTGGCTTCGAATTTATCCCTTAAATATGGGAGAGATCAGAATTCCCTCGAGTCCCTGACAACAATCGTTTTTAGATCTTTTTCTCCCAATACAAGATCAAGTCCATTTTGTTGAAGTGCTCTCCTTATATCATTCATGTCACTCATCACTGCATCAATGTCCAGATCAATATTATAATTGATACCTGTTTCATCAATAAAAATGGGTTCGTACTGATGAAATCCCCAGATCTCATTCAGCAAAAGTTGAATGGGTTCATTTTGCATTTTATAATGAGAAAAATCACCTGTAAGTTTCGAAAGACCTCCTCGTGTTTTCAGCAACTCTCCATCATTTTTTAAGGCTATCATTTTCCAACAGGGCATTTTCCGTGTTTCCACGTGTACTTCGAAGGAAAAATAATTTTTCAGATCTGTCTGCATCATATGTTGTAATTTTTTTGCTGTCGCACCCGCTTCCGGTATGACAAGACTATAGCTGAAAATATTTTTTGCCGAATCCTGATCGTAGCTGAACAAAGAACTCCTTGATGACTCAACCAGGGGGTAGCGAGCCCATTCACCATAGTGGTTCAAAGACGTATCGTTTCCTAACAATTTAGGAACCTGACAGTTCACGGTATCTCCAAAGGCCAGATTAAAAAGCATATTGAGTGAAACACCGACTTCCTGAATCCGGTTTTTATTCTCGGAATTTATAAAGTAATCCCAGTAAAAATAGGTTCGGTAGTCCCATTTGCATAGGATGGACCGGTATAAAAAAGAAGTGTCCGCTCCACCGTTGCCATCGGTAAGCAGTATTTTATCATTGTCAAAAAAATTGCCATAGTTGGTTTTATTATATTCATCAGACTGATTGACGGATACGGTCAAGGTTTGGTTTTTACCGGCAATTAAGTTGTTGATTCTATCACGTTTTAACGCAAAGGAAGTCGTGATCTGGCGGATGATTCCATCTGCATCAATCCAAACTGTGTAAGGAACCAACCATACCCCAAATTGATCCCAAATAGCAGAATCGTCATAATCGATGGGCAGATCCAGCCCATAATGTTTCATATACCTTTCATATTGTTTCTGCATGGTGGGACTACGTTTTCCAACCAGCAGAAACTGAACCTTTCCTTCGAATTCTTTTTTAAGCGAATCTATCCTGGCGAAGTCCAGAAAACAAGCATCACAACCTTCGGAAACAAAATCGATAATGAGAGGTTTGCCTGAAAAAATGTCGGAACTTACTTTTGTCTTCGAATAATAATGCAGATCATGTAAATAAAATGAGGGAAGGCGGTCACCAATTTTAGGGAAATTGTTTTGTGAACGAACGTTGTTAGTACAAGCAGATATTAAAAATGAAAAAGCGAAAAAAATCATTATTTTTTTAATAGAATAGCAGCTCATTTTATTTTTTAATAAAAGTGATAAGTAAGATTTTAAGTCAAAGTGAATCAGTAACCCGGGTTCTGGGTGAGATTGGGATCGTTCGTAATCTCCACTTTTGGAATAGGATAAAGAGTATCCGTAGACTGCCATCCGGGGGACTTAAGTGGACCAAGTATCTGATCTGAAAGATTGTTTCGTTTCAGATCCAGCCAGCGCTGCCCCCATTCTGAAAATAATTCCATCTGTCGTTCATGCATAAGCGCAGACATTAAGTCTGTCTTGGTATTGGCTGTCGTATTGGGTAATGCAGCACGGTTACGAATAACATTCAAATCTGCTTCGGCGCTGGGAAGATCATTCAATTCCAGTTCGGCTTCCGCCCTGACAAGATACTGTTCTGCAAGACGCAACACCATGGAATATTCCGAAAGCGACCAGCCCGTTTGAATTTTATATTTAAAAGGAAAATAAAAATCCTGACCATTGATTGTAATACTGTCTATCCAGTTTATTCGTCTTTGGTCGCCTGCTTCAAAGGCGGCGAGCAATACGGGGTTGAGGGCCGTATTTTGGGGTGCTCCCGTTAAAATAAATGTTTCACCTTCCTGGGTATTATATCCCGGCTGAACGGGCATCAGCTGCCAAATCGCCTCGTTGCTGTTTTTCAGGAATACCGTATTTAAATCTGTGTTCAAATTATATAATGTTGTATTTTCTATCACCAGCGTCGCCTGCGTTTCCGCGTCCTGCCAGTCCCCGGTATATAGATACACACGTGCGAGCATTGCAGTAGCCGCCCATTTGTTTGGCCTGATTCTTTCACCACCGGAATAACGATAATCAACAGATAACAGAGAAGCGGCGTCTTTTAAATCCGTGATGATTTGTGCGTATACCAAAGAAGATGGAGTCCTTGAAGCCAGTGAATTGGTTTTATAGTCGGTAGCTGTAATGAGGGGAACATCCCCAAAAAGATTAACCAGATAAAAATGGCAAAAGGCCCGTACAAATTTCGCTTCTCCCTCCAATTGGTTTTTTGTACTGTCAGTCATTCCCGTTGAATTCATTAATCCATTGATTATCGCATTCGCATTGTAGATGTATTTATAACCTTCGTTCCATAGGCTTACATCCACATAGGAATTGGTCGCAGTTAACTCGTTTTTGTAAAAAGCTTCCGCTAATGGATCTGTATTAAAATTTACAAACTCATCTGCAGTCAACCCTGTAAGTTGCGTTATACTCCGAACACCGCCACTCGCAAATCCAATGCTGCTCATCATCATACTGTAGGTTCCGACCATTGCAGCAGTCGCCGAAGCATCTGATGTAAAGACGTTCTGACTTGCCAGTTCCGTGGGAGGAACAGATACTTCGACAAATTTTTTACAGGAGATTAAGAAAATAGGAGATAATAGTGGTAATAATATATAGGAAATCCATTTCATAACTTTTTATTAAAAGCTGCATTGAAAGCCAGCGGTTACTATTTTGAGTGGGGGTAGTATTGAGTTGCTTTGATTTTCAGGATCCATTCCCAGATAGTGGGTGATAGTGAGAAGATTTTGTCCCTGCAGGTAAATTCTCGCGTTCTGCATTTTCATACGGGAAAACCAAAGTCCCGAAAAAGAGTAGGAAAGACTCAGGTTTTTAAGACGTATGAACGAGGCATCACTAATGTTTCCATCACTGGAATAAACCAGGTTGTTATACGCATTGTAAGCGGGCCCGTAATCCTGGCTGAATTTCTCCACCGGTGCAAGTTGACCCGGATGCTGCCAGCGGTTCATAACGACCGTTGGTTGATTACCATACATGCCCGGCTCGATCGGATTAGACATAAGATAGTTATACCCATCCTGTTTCACGAACTGGAAGAAGAATTCAAATTTCCATTTTTTATACGCCAGTGTATTTTGCAGTCCGCCATAAAAAACAGGACTTGTATTTTTTATCGCGTGCAGGTCATCCGGGTATACCGGATTGTTTGGATCCTTTGATTCAAAGACATAGAGGCCCGAGGCCGGATCAACACCTGTATAATGAAATGCCTGTACGATACTGAGCGGTTGTCCAATCACGTATTTATGGGCAAAAGGAGAACCCGCCAGGTTCGGATAACTTACCAGTTTATTTTTCGGAACGGAGATATTAAAAGAAGTTGTCCAGGAAAAATTGGCCGATTTAATATTAATTGTATTTAGTTCCATTTCGATACCAGTATTCTGAACCATCGCCGTTGAATTTTCTGCAATCAGTGAGAAACCAGTGATTCCTGGAAGTGGATAATAAATTAGCTGGTTTGCAGAGTGGTTCACAAAATAAGCGGCAGAAAAGAGAAGACGGTCATTCCAGAATCCGAGATCCAGTGCTATTTCTGTTTTTTTATTTGTTTCCCAACTATAATCCGGATTGGCAAGATTTGAAGGATGCAAACCCAATACACCCTGATAAGGATAATCAACCGGAGACCAGGTTTCCAGGAACTGATAGTCGCCGATCTGGTCGTTTCCCGCGATTCCGTAACTACCCCTTAGTTTACCAAAGCTCAGTGAAGGAAAAATATCTTTCAAACCATTCTCTTTTGAGAATATCCAGGCAGCGCCAATCGCACCGAAATCCGCAAACTGTTTGCCTTCACCAAATCGGCTGGATCCGTCTCTGCGACCAGTAATGTTAACCAGGTATTTCTCCTGCCAGTTGTAATTTATCCTGGCAAAAAAAGCTTCGTAGTGGTATAGATTATAGGTTGAATTTTCTACCAGGATGTTGGATGCGCCAGCGATATTGCCGAGCAGTGCGTCATTGGTATAACCGGTAGCCAAAAGGGTCTGGCCCTGGTTGAGGCTCTGTTGAAAAGTGAGTCCCGCGAGCAGATCAATATTTCCGAACGTTTCCTTTTTTTTGTATTCAAGCTGTGGTTCCATTATCCAAGAACTTATATTGTGACTGGCGAACGATGCAGTTCCAGTCGTTTGTCCATAGGCCGGATTCACCGCATATACCGGCGTTGCGGATGATTCATCGACCTGCATCTTTGTGTATCCCAGATTTGCTTTTATCGTAATTCCGCTTACTATTTCATAACCCATCGTGGCGTTTCCAATCAAGTTGGTTGAATTTGCATGGTAGGGCAAATACAAAAGCTGGTAGGGATTATCTCCATATAAACCATTCTGCCAGTTCAGTTTCCCATCCGGTGTAAGGGGATCAGGTGCGTCCGGTGGCAGACTGAATGCTGGTCCTGTGGGATCTATTTGAGGAAGGGAATTTTGATCGACGACATAGTTCCCAGAAAATGTGAGCTGGAATTTCTTATCAGCAGACATATGCGTCAGTCCGAAATGCGTTGATATCTTTTTGTCAGAATAGTCTCCCGGGAAAACCGTGGTTGTTCCGAAATAAGAAGCGCCCAGGATAAATTGCGTACTGGCATTTCCACCTGAAAGACCGACCTGCAGATTGAAAATATTAGAACGGCCTCCAATCATTTGGTTCATCCAATTGGTATAACGGGTAGTATCCCAAACCGTCAGATCATGGTCAAAAACCGGATCGGGCGTGACACCATCATTGGCAAAAGCCTCCTCCCTCATTGAAATATATTGAGGAGTATTTAAAAGAGGCATCATGCGTGTTACTTCGCCCACGCCTGTATTAACGTTCAGATCCAGAGTCGTTTTCCCCATTTTTCCTTTTTTGGTCGTTATCAGAATAACTCCATTTGCTCCGCGCGACCCGTAGATGGCTGTTGCATCAGCATCTTTTAGAATTTCAATCGATTCAATATCTGAGGGATTGATTTCATTCATCGGACTGCCGCCTTCCGTGATTGCATAACCGACGATATTTGAATTGATGGATGTCGACGTAAAGGGCACACCATCCACCACATAAAATGGATTATTGCCATTGAATATGCTGTTTTGTCCCCTGATCTGAACTGAAAAACTTCCACCGGGCACGCCGGTTTGTTCTGTGACTACCAAACCTGCAACCCGGCCCTCCAATGCCGCAAGCGGGTTGGAGACCGGTTGCTCAGCAATGACGGATGCCGGTACAGAAGAGACATTCCCGGTAGTTAACCTTTTCGATGTGGTTCCATAAGCAATGATCTGTACATCATCCAGTTTGCTTATTCTTGATTTGAGTGTAACATTTACTATTTGCTGGTCGTGCAGGGTTATCCGGTATGTTTCAACATTGGCTCCCGAAAAAATGAGTGTTACATTTGCCGGAACATTTTCCAGAAAAAAACTTCCGTCTGTTTCTGTTGTGGTCCCTCTGTTGGTTCCAGGTATACTGACTCCGACTCCGCTTACAGGATCTCCCTTTTCATTTCTAACCGTTCCGGAAATTTTTATCAGCCCGGTAACCTGCCCTTTTTCTTTTTTGTGCACAATGATGAAATGATCTTCTATTGTATAAAAAACCGGCTGGTCCTGAAAACATAATTTCAACGCGTCGTGCAATGTGACTTTGTTAACGGACAGGGTAACGGGTCTTACTTCCTTGAGCTCTTCACCTGTAAAAATAAAATGGTAAGCCGACTGGGATTCGATTGCTGAAAAAATAGTCTGCAGGGAAGCATTATCCAGTTTCAGCGTGATCAGTTCCGCAGACTGTGCGAACAGTGTTTGTGGAATGAGA
>DATHPV010000290.1:0-3358 GCA_035483495.1 Puia sp. | reverse complement strand
TTTAAATTTCTTCTGGTTTATTTTACCCAGAAGTATTTAAATCCTGAATTCATGGGTCAGGATGCAGTTTTTATTCATTTGTTCGAAAAATATATAAATACCGGACAGGCAGATTTTTTTACTGAGAAATACAGAAAGTTCGTAGATGACAGAGCTTACAGTATTATGGCCAACCTTATTGGTCAGCCTGCAGCTAATCTGGAAATGACAGATACATCCGGAAAACTCAAATCCCTGTATGAAGTACCGTCAAATTTTGTTTTAGTTTGTTTCTGGGATCCCACCTGCAGTCACTGCAAAGAGACCATACCAAAACTGGACTCTATCTATCAGGCTAAATGGAAATATGAAGGCGTTCAGATATTTGCCGTGATGGTGGATGGCGGCCAGGAGAACTGGCGAAATTTCATAAGAGACCACAATTTGGGAGATTGGATAAACGTTTATCAAACAACGGCGCAGCACGACGTGGTAGCGGCCGCCGGCAAGCCTGACTATCGCCAACTCTATGATGTTTACCAAACTCCGATATTGTATTTATTGGATAAGGAAAAAAGGATAGTGGCGAAAAAACTCACTTATCAGCAGGTAGATGAAGTCATAAATCTTAAACTGAAAAAGGTCAATACTCCCTGATATGAAGAATGTCGTACTGATCTTAATACTTTTCTTTTCCAGCAATACATTTTTCGGTCAAACGCTCGCACAGTTTGGGAATCATATCATTACCCGCGAAGAATTCCTTACTGCCTATCGCAAGAATAATTCACATGTAAAAGCGACCGCTAAGTCTTATCGCGAATACCTGAACCTCTATATCAGATATCGATTGAAGGTACAGGCAGCTAATGATTTAAAACTTGATACGCTGCCCGGACAGATCACCGAACTCTTGAATTTCAAGAGTCAGATTGTTGATCAATACATGAACGATGAAACCAGCCTGAATCAGATGGCTAAAGAGGCCTTTTACAGAAGCCAACACGACCTTCGCCTGTCATACATATATGTTGCATCCCCAAGAAATTCTTCACCAACGGACACTACGAAAGCCTGGGGAAAAATTCAGCAGGCCTATCAGGCTTTAAAAAAAGGTGAAAATTTCGGCGACGTGACTATGCGTTTTTCAGAGGATCCCTTTGTGAAAAACAATCAGGGCGACCTCGGCTTCATAACTGTTTTTGACCTTCCATATTCGATCGAAACAGTGGCATACAAAACTGCATTAGGAAAATATAGCACGGTATTCAAAACTCCCGGTGGTTATGTCATATTGAAGAAAACAGCCGAGAGACCTGCTTTAGGGAGAATACATGCTGCGCAAATACTGATAGCTTTTCCTTTCCAGGCAAATGATGCGGCAAAAAAGGAGACTTTGCAAAGAGCTGATTCAATATTCCGTGCAATCAGAAACGGCTCAGATTTTGCCACCCTGGCCAAAAAATTCAGCGGGGATAATTTGTCTTATCAGTTGGGTGGATCCCTGCCTGAGTTTGGAATAGGCAAATATGAGAAAGGATTCGAAGAAACTGCTTTTAATCTTAAAAATGACGGAGATATCAGCGAACCCTATGCCTCTTCCTTTGGGTACCACATCATAAAAAGAGTAACGCGAATTCCGGTGCCTTCAAAATTGGACCAGAAAACACTAAACGATTTAAAAGAAAAAATTAAAAAAGATCCGCGTATAGCGATTTCCAGGGATCAAATGCTTCAAACCATTTTAAGAAAAACAAAATTTAATCAGAACCTTCTTCCCGATAATCGTCTATGGGACTATACGGATAGTCTCTTAAAAAATAAAAAACCAGCTTCGAATGCTGGTATAAATGATGCAACCGTTCTTTTTCAATTTCCTGAAAAAAAATATACGGTAGGTGATTGGATCATTTACAGAAAATCCCTGAGAACTTCTCCTAACTTAACGAACGGAAAAACAAATTCTGAAATTCTGGATGGATACCGGCAGGCAGTGGTATTTGAATATTATAAGCAACATCTGGAACAATACAATGCAGCGTATGCTTCACAGGTAAATGAATTTCGTGACGGAAACCTTTTATTTGAAATTATGCAGCGCCAGATTTGGAACAGATCCTCGGCAGATTCTGCTGGTCTGGAAAAATATTATGAAACACATAAAGAAAAGTACTGGTGGAAACCGGGAGCTGAAGCAGTCATTTTTAATGCTTTGAATTTGTCATCTGCTGATAAACTTTCCATCGACATCAAAAATAATTTTCACAATTGGAGGATGGAAGTCGATAGTCTTGCCAGTCAGGTACAGGCTGATTCGGGACGGTTCGAGTTGAATCAGATCCCCGGCAACGGAAAAACACTGGCAGGTAGTAAGATCACACCCTACAGTTTTAGTACTTCACAGGAAAGTAAAAACAAATCAGTTCAATTTGCTTATATCATTCGTGAATATCCAAGCCCTTCTCCCAGATCATTTGCAGAGGCGCGGAGTATGGCAATTAATGACTACCAGAATGATTTGGAGAATAAATGGATCGAAGAACTTAAGAAAAAGTATCCGGTATCGATAAATGAGAATATATTAAAAACACTGCCAAAATAATCTGAACATTATTTCCCCTGATCTGCTAAAGTTGCTCGTACAACGCTCTGAGTTTTTCCCTTGTGATTATTTTTTCCCAATCGGGGCCCAATGCATTTTCCCACAATGGCTTCATGCCAAGCGAAACATTGATCATGGTATCAAATTGTTCATCGGATAGTCCTTTTGTAATATTCTTGGGTATTTCTATCTTGTTTTTTTTCACCATTAATTTAAATTCTTTCACGCCTTCGGGATAGTACTCTTCGAGTTTGTCGAATACAATACAGTTCCCAACTCCATGACGGGTTCCCAGCAGATATCCCAATCCATAACTCACAGCATGAGCCACCCCTACCTGTGAGTACGCGATACTCATTCCGCCTGCATACGACGCCATCATAAGTTTGTCATCATTTCTGGATCCCCAGGGACTATCATCAAGAAAAACTTCCTGACACAGACTAAGTGCTTTTTCTCCATATGATTTACTGAATTCATTTAAGAAAGTGCCTGTAAGACTTTCAATGCAATGAATATAACAGTCCATTCCTGTATAAAAACGTTGATTTGCCGGAACATCGGCTGTGAGCTCCGGATCTAAAACAATTTGATCGAACGGCGTGAAATCTGAATTCATTCCCAACTTTCGGGTTGGGCCAGTTAATACCGTAGTTCTTGAAACTTCAGCTCCGGTACCACTCAACGTAGGTATACCTGCTTTATATACACCAGGATATTTCACGAGATCCCACCCCTGATAGTCAGCAGAAGAACCGGGATTATTCATCATCAATG
>DATHPV010000289.1:0-5707 GCA_035483495.1 Puia sp. | reverse complement strand
TCCATGAATATCCAGCCCAATTTCAAGAAGGCGCGATCTCTGTTGTAACCCAGTCCGTTCGCATGTTCAATACATTTTTTATACAAAACACGTGCGGCAGCCTTATTATTTCTCTCCAGTTCCATCTCTGCGGCCACATAGTAAATAACATCCAGGTATGGTTCGTAAATCTCTTTTCTTGCCATTCGTTTCAGGGCGTCCAGATTTTTTTGAATATACTCTCCTTTGGTTCCCAGCCCCTTATCCTGACGTATCGCATTTAAACGGGCATAGACTTCGAGAGCCGGATCCAGCGTATTGGTCGCTGATTTTTCAAACCATTTTTTTGACTCGGCGGGATTTCCCGTTCGCTCATATAGTTGACCTATCAGAAATTCCCAACGGCCTTTTTCTCCCTGATCTGTCGTGTTATCCAACGCGAGACTCAAATGATATGCTGCACTATCCCATTGTTTGATCTTGTAATACCACAATGCCTGCATTTCATGTAAAGAGGGCTGCAGGCGTTTAGGAAAATTGGGATCATTTTTAAGCACTTCAATAAGCACCGCACCTTTTGTTAATTTTTCCTGCTGCAGATAAGTTCTGATTTGCCAGATAAATGATTCATTACGACTCGGGGGCTCACTGAATACAGTCTTTGCTATATTTCTTTTTTCATTGGTAGAAATTGTAAATGCATTACCACCTTCTTCCTGATTACTGCCGATAGGAAGAGGATAACCATCGGGATCACGCGGAGCAAATGCATAGTTTACGAACTGAAAAAGAATGTGGGCAGAGTCCAGATTGTTTTTATAAAAATAAGCCCTTCCCATAAGCATCCACAGATTGTCTGCCCAGCTGTTTCGAAGGTCGCGTAACAGGATAGCGGAATTAACCTTATCTAAAACCGAATCAAGATTACGTTTGTCCTTGGACGTAATTTCCAGTGTATAATTGTAAAAGGGGAGAAGCTGCGTGTAGTCTTCTTTAAATTGAGCTTTCGCTCTTGCAAGCACTTCGTTCAACTTGTTGTTGGCGTTGAAGTAAAAATTATACTGGCTTATTGTATTTTGAAGGAAAGCACGGGGTACGGTCCACTTGGTTTCGGTGGTTTTTTCATAACCCAAAGTCCTGTTTTCGTATTTCTCCGGCTTCTTTAGGTTAAAATCAATTCCTTCCTGACTGAATCCCTTCAGGCAAAAGAAAAAACTAAAGCATATTACTGAAGTAAGGATTTGTTTCACCCTTCGTCCTTTAGGATTTCCATGCAAACTAAATTGTTATTAACTGATAAACCTGTTTTTTATTTTAAAACTGCCAATTTAAGGCTGTTTTAACCTGCAAACCAATAACTTGTTATATTTGGAAGCAATATCCGCATATGGCCAAATTCGATGCCAATTCCACATTGAAGAGATTACAAAACCGGTACCGGCTGGTAGTAATGAACGATGATACCTATGAAGAAGTCGTCACTTTTAAACTCTCCAGGCTGAGTGTGTACGTTTTTCTCAGCACGGTTTTTGTGTTACTCACCGGACTAACAGTAGCTTTGATTGTATTTACTCCATTAAAACTTTAC
Source organism: Puia sp. (assembly GCA_035483495.1). Classification (GTDB taxonomy): domain Bacteria; phylum Bacteroidota; class Bacteroidia; order Chitinophagales; family Chitinophagaceae; genus Puia. Next base: position 4,140 of record DATHPV010000289.1, on the reverse strand, counting down.
ATACCGGGTTATGGAGATTTAAATAATACTACAGAGCTTCGTGAACTAAAAATACGAACTGATTCGTTAGAGCAGGAGATGAGGTACCGGGACCAATATTTTCAAAGTTTGAGAAATGTGCTGGAGGGCGGTAATTCAGTAAAATTGGATACCACAGGACTGAAAATTCCGAAAGCGGAGAAAATTGACGATTGAAATCTAATACCAATGTTTAATAACAAGTCCAAATCTGATTCAACAGAATCTGTTGTTCCTACCGGCAGCGCAAGTCTTATTGGCAGCGGAACTTCTCTTAAAGGTGATATTACCAGCAGTGGTGACCTCCGGATAGACGGAACACTAGTGGGTAATATTATTTGTTCCGCCAAAGTCATCATCGGAGCAAATGGAGTAGTGGAAGGTGACGTTAGCGGCCAGCAAGCTGATATTATGGGTAAAGTGACAGGTACCATTAAAGTAAAAGAACTTCTGCAGTTGAAAAGCAATTGCCAGGTAAATGGTAATCTGTTTTCTGCGAAATTGCAGATTGAACCAGCTGCCAGTTTCAATGGTCAATGTCATATGATTCAGGAAACTCCCGTAGTGAGTTCCGGCAAATCCAGTTCTTCTGCGCAAAAAGACGATTATCTGAAGAGTTCTTCTTTAGCTATTTCGTAATTAGCCTTTGCGCTAAAAAGACTTAGTTTTGCGTACATTTTACCCATAAAATGTATGCAGAAAAGCCGTGTTGTCAACAGTGAAAAGCAGCTATTACTCCTGTTTTTAATTTTGAGTGGGATATTCTATGTCTTAAAGAATCTGATCGACCAAACGACGGTTAATTACAACGTCCTGATTTTTGGTAATTTGCTATTGTTCATCGTGAGTTGGATTTCTATCCGAATGAGTACCAAAGCCGTTCGGCATGAGAACGTGCAGGTATTTTTAAGGCTTATGTACGGTTCTTTTATTTTGAAGTTTTTCGTTCTGGCTATAGCCGCTTTTATTTATATTTCGATTTTTAAAAAGGAAGTTAATAAACCCGCACTTTTTGGCTGTTTTGGTCTCTATATTTTGTATACGGTTATCGAAGTCCGCTCGGTATTGAAACAAAGTAAAAAGCCTAATGCCTAAGAAAGAAGCTCCTCTTGAATATCTTGAATATTTTATACCTGAAGGCTCTTCTGCTAAATTGATGGAATATCTGCACAAGTATAAAGTGCATTTAACAATCACCAGGACGCGAAAAAGTGTTCTGGGTGATTACAGGCACGCTGCCGGAAAAGATAATCACCGCATTAGTGTAAACGGAAGTCTTAATAAGTACGCATTTATTATCACCCTGATACATGAGTTGGGTCATCTTATTACTTACCAGCAATATGGAAACCGGGTATATTCTCATGGCAAAGAATGGAAATTAGCTTATCGTGGAGTATTGGAGGACTTTATGAAACTTAAGTTATTCCCCTCTGATCTTTATCAGGCGCTACAGAAATCTCTGCATGATTTACCTGCAAGTAGTTGTTCAGACATAAACTTGACCCGGATTTTAAAACAATATGATAAGAAAGATAAAACCGTGCTCGTGGAAAATATAAAAGAAGGAAATCAGTTCAGGACTTCAGATGGCAAAATATTTACACGGGGAAGGCTAATCAGGAAAAGAATTGAATGCAGGGATACAAGTTCCGGGAAGCTGTATTTATTCAGTCCGGTATATGAAGTAGAACCTGTCATTCACTAATTAGGAGCCGATAATTGCCATAAGACTGTAAAGAACAATAACGGTTAGGACGACGATTGCGAGGAAGGGTTTGTGAGCAGATTTCATAGGTGCAATATTTAGTTTTCGTAGATTGGATCTTAACGTTAAGATATCTCATTTATTTTTTAATTGCAAGCTTTCTTCAATCATTTTGTTCATTGCCGATTAGGCGCCGCCCTTTAACTTTGAAATATGGCCGAACCAATTGTTGAGCTGAAAAATGTTAACATCTACCAGTCTGGTACCCTTATTCTCGGAAATGTAAATATTACGGTGAACAAGTCCGAATTTGTATACCTGGTTGGTAAAACGGGGACGGGGAAGTCAAGTCTCCTTAAGACTATGTATGGTGACCTTACCCTTAAGGAAGGGGAGGGCACAGTAGCTGGATTTAATCTACGGGATATGACCTGGAAAAAAGTTCCCTATTTGCGCAGAAATCTTGGCGTGGTTTTCCAGGATTTTCAATTGCTCACAGATCGAAATGTTGTTGACAACCTGAAATTTGTTCTAAAAGCCACCGGATGGAAGGATGAAAGACTTATGACAGAAAAAATTAATGATGTTTTAGATAAAGTCGGATTGAAATCGAAAGGATTTAAGATGCCTTTTGAGATGAGCGGAGGCGAACAACAACGAGTAGATATTGCCAGGGCACTTCTCAATTCTCCAAAGCTAATTCTGGCAGATGAGCCTACAGGTAATCTTGATCCGGAAACCTCTGATGAAATCATGCAACTCTTGTTTCAGATCTCCAAAGAATATGGGACAACGGTAGTGATGGCCACTCATGATTATCGTGTTGTCAGCAAATTTCCCGCACGTACTCTGCGTACTGAAAAGGGTAAAGTATATGACAATGCTACCATATCTGTGCTATAAGCCTTGTGGCAGTTTCGCTGTTATTATATTGATGCTGTAATTTCTCACGGCGTAGCTGAAGATCTGAAAAAGTAAAAGGCTTTTCATATAAGCTCAGAATGATCCTCTTAAAATCGTCAGCAGTTTCCGCTAAATGACAAACCTCTTTCAGTCCGTCACCTTCAGCTGCAGCGGCGTTCACTATACAGTGTCTTCCATTAAAAAGTGCATTCAGCAACTTTAATTTTATTCCTGTGCAATTGAAAGAGGGTATTACATGGAGTTGGGCTTTTGAAATGATATCCTTTAACTCCTTGTCACTGGGGTCGGGCACAAGGCAACAATTTCTGGATTTGCTTATTAATCTGCGGAGTTTTTGACCCGGATTCTTCCCTGCAACCAAAAATGGAACGGACAGATCATTGAAAACATGATCCAATAACCAGATAACCGCTTTTTCATTTTCGTCTACTGAAAGATTTCCATGATACAGGCAATAGCAGCCGGTTCCCTGAGGAGATTCGATATTTTGAAATGGCAGGAAAACCGGAATGACAATGATATTGTCAGATTGATAGGATATTGCAGCCATATCAGCGTCAGTTTGAGTAACGGCCAGCAATGGCCAACTGGATGCTATGCGGTGTTCATACTTTCTCAGTACGGCACTTTCTCTCAAATAATAAAGTTTTTTCAGCCAGGATGTGCTGGACTTTGCAAGTTGTTTATAGTATACCGATTCAACATTGTGAAGCCGGAGTAGAATTTTTCTATTTGAAAAACGATTATCCTGAGTCAGATAAGAACAATGAACGCCTTCAAGAAGGATAGGAAATTCATCCTGTAGCAGTCTCTCGAGCAATTCGGGACTGGAACGCGAACAAACAATATAAGGAAGCTGGTGAGAAAAGCCTTTATGACCAGTTCTGCGGGGATAATAGTAAACCTGCTCACAATAAGTTTTTAAAATGGGTTGTTCCTCTCTTCCACTGGTGAAACAATGAAGATGGATTTTGATTCCTTTATCGTGAAACGTTTTGATCTTATAAAACAAATCAAAGACACCACCATAGTCAGGAGGATAGGGCACGTCATGACAAACAATATGCAACTTTCTCTCTTCCATTTATTTAATAACCGAATCTTTTTCCACTTGTTTAAAAATATCCAAAACAATTTTACTCTCGTTTTCCCAATTCAGCTCTTCTTTAACTTTGGATGTGTTTCTTTTCCAGCGATCAAGTAATCCGGGTGTTTCAAAGATTTCTTTTATTCGCTGCGCTATGTGTTCAGGACTGTGTTCTTCAATAAACCCTCCGACATCGTAATGAGAAATAATCTTCTCCTGTTCAACCAGCCTGCTGGCTAGTACCGGGACACCAGCGTGCAGGTATTCAAATAACTTATTGGGGAGGCTATATTTATGATTCTGAATGTTGGGTTTATCAATTGAGACTCCGAGTTTGGCTTTTCTGGTAAAATGGCAGAGCAATGTAAAGGGGACTTTGGAAACAAGAGTGATTTTTTCTGAA
>DATHPV010000288.1:0-7557 GCA_035483495.1 Puia sp. | reverse complement strand
TGGAAGGTGATCAATGTTTATCGTTTAGAATCTCTTTGAGATCTACCAGCCATACGCCATTTAAGCGAACTATGCGAACAGTAGTGGTATCTTTTCGGAAACTATTGGAGTAAGTGTACGTAGTAACCGAATCATTAATCGTACGGATGTTTATAGGAAGAATATTTGCCTCACGGTATTTTTGCCGGGTTTCAGGATCCATTTTATCAAAGCCTTGCTGCCACTTGCTTATAAGCAATAGGTTAACTGAATCATTAAGTAAATAAAAACGGGCTTTTTCATAGTCTCCATCCAGAGAAGCTCTGATAAACTGACGTCCGGCATCCTGTGCGTCTTCTGCCTTATTGAATGTTTTTCCTGCATTACATGCAAAAAAAAACAGGAGGAGACAATAAAAGAAAGTCCTTTTCAATAAAATATTATTCAGTTATTTATTTCAAGTATCAAAAACGGCGTTAAGCCTTAAGCGTTTGGCTTTACGCTCCGCCTTGTTCAATCACTTTATCTTTTTCATATGCTTTGATTATAGCCTTGACTAACCGATGTCTTACCACGTCTTCCTCGTCCAATTCAATATGTGAAATTCCGTCTATCCCTTTCAGAATATAGAGCGCTTTGGCAAGTCCGCTTTTTTGATTTTTTGGAAGATCGATCTGAGTAAGGTCACCAGTAATAATTGCTTTGGCACTTGCGCCGATCCTGGTAAGGAACATTTTTAACTGAAGATCAGTTGCGTTCTGAGCTTCATCCAAAATTATAAATGCATTATCGAGTGTACGACCACGCATATAAGCTAGAGGGGCAATTTCAATCGTGCGCGTAGTCATATAATATCCGAGTTTATCAGCCGGTATCATATCGTCCAGTGCGTCATACAATGGACGCAGATAGGGATCGATTTTTTCTTTCAGATCACCTGGCAGAAATCCAAGATTTTCACCAGCTTCCACTGCGGGTCGCGTAAGAATGATCTTTTTCACCATCTTATTTTTCAACGCCCGTACCGCCATTGCCACAGCTGTATAAGTTTTACCGGTTCCTGCCGGACCGATGGCGAAAACGATGTCATTTTTTTCAGATGCGGTTACCAGCCTTTTCTGGTTTACCGTTCGGGCCCTTACGGTTTTACCATTCGGTCCAAATACAAGGATATCATTAGGGTTCCTGTCTACAAAATGATCGACCGTCTCGGCGTCATCACCTCCCAGAATCTGATTAAAATAATTTTCCGTAAGACTACCGTTCCGCTCCAGATATTGAAGGAGAAGATCTATTTTTTCCTTTGCGGTTTCAACCTGCTCAGGTGCACCACTGAGTTTTATCTGGGTTCCGCGCGATAAGATTTTTAAGAGTGGGAATTTTTTTTTGAGGATATCTAGTTTGCCATTGTTTACACCAAAAAATTCAATAGGGTTAACAGTTTCAAGGTTGATAATCGTTTCAGTCAATTCAGAAATTTTTAAGTTTTCAAATGAGGTTTCTGCAGCATCACCCGACGCATGTTGCCAAATTTAATTCTATAAAGTCATATTTCAAACAACTTACTTATTAACAGATTGTGCATTTAATCTTAGCATCTCCGCGTAAGTCATATTTTTTTCCATGGCAAGCACTGTAAGTCCAATTCTTTTAACTTTGGTTTCAACTGTCTTTGCGCTGTCAATCCACTTACTATAATACATCTGATGAGATCGCGGCAAAACATTAAAATTTTTATTAGCTGCTGGTGAATCAGCCAGACACTCCAGCAGTTCAGCATTTATTTTTAAAGGTTTTTTATCTTCTTCTAAAATCACTTTCAGTCTGGCACCCTTGCTTTTGTGAATTGCCTTTCGCAGTGTTGACTTTAAAGGCAGAATAAAAGTCCCCTTGCCCATTGGCAATAAAGCCTGCTGCGAAATGCTATATTCATCTAACTTTCCTTTAACACGAAATGATTTTTTAAAACCGGGTTTTATCTGTTCAGAAATATCTGATGGAATGGTGATGTATGACCAGCCGGTCTTCTCGCCCTGCTTACCGAATTGTTGTATTACAGCTGTAAATTGAACCATGCGATAGTAAAAATACCCTGTAAATATAATAGAAAGGGAGACTCAGGAGATTCGAAGTTCTTCTTCAATAGCTTCATTAAATCTGGAACTGTTAGCCTTAATCCAGTCCGGAACTATTTGATCTGAAGTAATCAGCCATTCATTTCCGTTTTTAAGCATTTTAAACATAAGGCGATTGCCTCTGTCATCACTTACGTCTACAGTGAATAACTCTTCGTGCAGACCGTTCACTTTTCGGAAATTAAATTCCCGGAGGCGGCCTTCCGCCTTTATGAGTTTGGTAAATTGTATATTCCGGTTGAATTGAACGATCATGTTGTCTTATTCGACTTTATCACTAACAATTTTCGTGCTATAATTTGGTAAGAGTTTATTAATATCCGGAACATTTATCCACAGGAACCTATTTTTGTCTGATGGGAGATATACCTTTTATTTCGATATGCATCCCTGCATATAGCAGGAAAGAAAACCTCAAACGACTCCTTGATTCCATAGAAACCCAGAATTTTCGTCATTTTGAAGTTGTTATTACTGATGATAGTCCCGACGATGAACTCAGGAATATTATCGAATATCATTCTTTAGGTAGTAAAATCAGATATTTTAAAAATGAGAAAACCCTCGGTAGTCCCGAAAACTGGAACCGTGGATTAAAAATGGCCAGGGCAGAATGGATAAAAATCATGCATGACGACGACTGGTTTACCGGTCCTGAAAGCCTGCATATTTTTACGGAAACGATTAAAAAAAGTAAGTCTGCATTTTATTTTTCAGCTTATACCAATGTGTACCCGGAAGGGCATTTAAAAACGGTAAGTCTTCGGTCAGATCGTTTGTCAGTTTTATCCCGGTTTCCGGAAATTTTATTTGTATCGAATCAAATTGGTCCGCCAAGTACTGTTCTATTTAGAAAAGAGGCTTCCATTTTTTTTGACAACAGAATGAAATGGCTGGTAGATATTGATTTTTATATAAGATATCTAAAGGGTTTTGGCCCACCAGAATATATTCCGGCAAAACTGATCTCTATCGGTATTGATAAGAGCCAGATCACAAATGCAAGTTTTGGGAATCCGGGTGTAGAAATACCAGAAAGATTTATGCTGGGTGAAAAATTAGATGAGAGATCCATAAAACATCTTTCTATTTTTGATGCATGGTGGCGATTTGTCAGAAATATGAAAATCCGGAATGTATCTCAAATAAGGCAATCAGGATATCAGAACGTTATACCGGCATTTATTCCCCCCATGATTAAAATGCAGAATAAGATTTCCGCGGGCCTTCTCAGAATAGGTTTCATTTCAAAAATGTGTATGTTTCTTTGTTACCTGAAGGTGAGAAATTATCATGATTGATTTTCCCTGATTTTAAGAAAGAAGCAGTTCCCTGTATTTTGCATTGAACAAGGTGCGGTTGAAATGCAGGGTAGCATAGTGATATGCCTCCTCAGATAGCCGGATACACAGGTCTCTGTCGCTCAGAAGTCTTTCGATAATTTTGGTGCCCTGACTCACTACTTCAACTTCTTCGAATATCTCCCCGATTAACAGGCTATTATTATCATCCTTTAAATGCATAAGGTTTCCCGGAAGTGCTGTAACGACTGGTATACAGCCACTCGCCATTGCCTCTTTTATAAACATGGGAAATCCTTCATAAGAAGACGTCAGAAGTGCGATATGCATTTCCGACAAGAGACTGGACATTTTCGCGGGATCACTGATCTCTCCGTGAATCACAGCATTGGTTTTCACTTTCGATGATAGCTCGCTTATCAGGGTGCCGGCAAAATGAAATTCGATATTCGCGTGCTGATCAATCAGGTTTTCGGCGATCTTGTTTACCAGCCAGATTCTTTTTTGCGGACCGCCTCTACCAGCGCAAATTATTTTTAATGGTGGCATGTATGATTTCTTTTTTTCCGGCGGAATAGTAACTCCTGGTTCGATAATAAGGACGCGCTTCATGAATTCCGAATCAATTTGATAAGCATTATATTGTTTTTCAATATTATCTTTTGTGTAGGAATCGTAAACTATTCGGTAGTTCAATAGATAATAATTTTTTAAGCCAAAAAATTCCATTCCTTTTTTCCCGAACGTAAAATTGTGAAGAAGCTCTATACGAATTGATTTTTTGTTCAAAAAAGGTAACATGTCATAAAAGAATGTCGAATTGGAACTGAGTATACGGATCGATTTATGACGGTTTAAGTAAAAACTGAAGTAATGCACAGAAAACAATCTGAAAAGGAGATAGTCACACATAACATGAATATCCCTGCATTGCGAGTTGGGAAGTTCATAAAATTCCTGCCGAAAAATATCGTTGGGCGAGTATCTTGTAAAAAATACCTTTTTTTCAATTTCCGGAATGGATTTCAAAATATCCAGGTGTATTCGTTGTGCACCTCCCATGGCATAACGATCAAAGAAAAAGAAAAGACCTGATTTGGATTTCTTTTTCAGCATCGCAAGTGGAAGAAGGATGATTAACGAAGGCAAATAAGTGATCCCGAGAAGTATCCTAAAGAGTTTTATTTTCGTGATATTGTGCATGATAGATTTGAAGCGTTCCTGATTTGCGCCCGCAAATATATCCATAAGCAAATAATCGAACAGTTACATGGCTACAACTTTTCAATACGGAACTGATAAATTGACGCTCGCTGATGTTATTGCCATTGCCGATGGCTCTCTGCGTGGGGTTATCCCATCAGGCTCCATGACGCGAATTCTTAAAAGCAGGGATCAGGTGGCAGAAATTGTCTCGAGTAAAAAGTCGGTATATGGCATAAACACCGGTTTTGGAATTCTGTCCAATACGCAAATTTCTCCCGAAGAAACCAAGACTTTGCAACACAAAATTTTACAAAGTCATAGTGTTGGCGTGGGACGCACTATTAGCCCTTTTTTATCCAAGATAATGATGATAACCAAAGTCCAGTCGCTTGCTCAGGGTTATTCTGGAATTCAACCTGAAACGCTGGATAGAATTTGCTGGTTTATAGATCAGGATATTTGTCCATTGGTGCCGGAAAAAGGTTCAGTGGGAGCATCTGGTGATCTGGCGCCGTTAGCCCATCTCTTTCTTCCGCTAATTGGATTGGGAGAAGTTTGGGTAAACGGTAAAATCGTACGAAGTGCCGATATGCTTGTTGAAAATGGGTTGCTGCCATTACAATTGGGTCCGAAAGAAGGACTTGCTCTGATAAACGGCACTCAGTTTATACTTGCCTATGCTATTGCGAACCTGCAGAGAATGCATTACTGTCTGGAATCCGCTGATCTCATCGGGGCAATGAGTCTCGAAGCGCTGACAGGAACAAATGCACCATTTGATGAACGCCTTCATAAACTCAGGCCTTTCAAAGGGAATCAGCTGGTGGCACAAAGACTTCGAAAGCTTTTAACAGCTTCGGAAATCATGAAGAGCCATGTTGATTGCGGCCGTGTTCAGGATCCATATTCACTCCGGTGTATGCCCCAGGTTCACGGTGCCAGCCGCAACGCATGGTTGCACCTGAAGGAACTAACCACAATTGAAATGAATTCGGTAACCGACAATCCTCTTATTTTTTCCGCAGACGATACAGTCAGCGGTGGAAATTTTCACGGTCAACCGCTGGCTATACCATTAGACTACGCGACTATTGCCGCTTCTGAAATAGGTAATATTTCCGACCGCCGTTCCTATCTTTTACTGGAGGGAAAGTGGGGCCTGCCCATGCTGCTCATGAAAGATGTGGGACTAAACAGTGGATTTATGATCCCGCAGTATACAACGGCTGCGCTGGTAACAGAAAATAAAACTCTTTGTTTCCCTGCGAGTGCCGACAGTATTCCAACTTCTCTCGGTCAGGAAGATCATGTAAGCATGGGAAGTATTAGTGGTCGCAAGCTTGAAATGGTGCTTGAAAACCTCGAATATATTCTGGCAATTGAATTGATGACCGCTTGCCAGGCCATAGAATTCCGTAGACCTTTAAGAAGCAGTTCAATTCTTGAACATGCACATGAATTCGTACGACAACAGGTAAGTTTTGCGAGTGAAGACCGGATATTTGCGGATGATATACGTAAAATAAAATCCATGATCGAATCATTTAGTTTCATAAAGGAAGCTGATTCGTTTGCTCTTTCGATGGGCTCTGAACTGAACAAAGGATATGAAAATTTTTCTCTAAATAATTAATATGCCGCAATCGAAATATGATCCTGTGAAATATAAGACGCCAACAGGTTCCCAATTAAACTGCAAAGGCTGGATACAGGAGGCGGCTTTACGTATGTTACTGAACAACCTGGATCCCGAAGTAGCCGAACGTCCCGAAGAGCTCATCGTTTATGGAGGACGCGGAAAAGCTGCCCGTAATTTTGAGGCGCTGGACGACATCATTGCCAATCTCAAAATATTGGGGAATGATGAAACTCTCTTGATACAGAGTGGCAAACCTGTTGCACGGATGAAAACACATGTGGATTCACCCAGGGTACTCATATCGAATTCACAACTCGTACCCAGGTGGGCAACCTGGGAACATTTCGACGAGCTGGAAAAGAAAGGGTTGATGATGTATGGCCAGATGACTGCTGGTTCCTGGATTTATATAGGATCACAAGGTATTGTGCAGGGAACTTACGAGACTTATGCCGCTGCCGCTGATAAACATTTTAATGGTACTTTGAAAGGTACTCTGAATGTAACTGCAGGTTTGGGAGGTATGGGTGGCGCACAACCCCTGGCAATTACTATGAATGGGGGAGTTGCCCTCATTGCAGAAGTGGAAAACTGGAGAATTCAAAAAAGACTGGAGACAAAATATCTTGATTACTGTATCCAGGATATTGATGAAGCCATCGATAAAGCCTTGCAGTTTAAGCAGGAAAAACAAGCTGCTTCAATCGGTGTTTGTTGTAATGCCGTAGACCTGCTGGATAGATTGCTGGAGAGGAATATCATTCCTGACACACTCACAGATCAAACTTCGGCTCATGATCCGCTAATTGGTTATTGGCCCTTTCAGATTTCTACTGATGATGCTAAAATCTTAAGAGAAAATAATCCGGATAAATATATTGAACTGGCATACGAGTCTATGAAACTTCATGTTGAGAAAATGCTGGCTCTTCAGAAAAAAGGCGCGATCACGTTTTACTATGGAAATAATATCCGGGCCCGGGCATTTGAAAAGGGACTTTCAAATGCATTTGACTTTCCTGGTTTTGTTCCTGCCTATATTCGCCCCCTTTTTTGTGAGGGTAAAGGACCTTTTCGCTGGGCAGCTCTCAGCGGAGACCCCGGAGATATAGCTGTTACGGATGAATTGATGGTTCAGCTTTTTCCTGAAAATCATTCATTGCAACGCTGGCTAAAACTTGCAAAAGAAAAAATTGCATTTCAGGGTTTACCGGCCCGTATTTGCTGGCTGGGCCAGGGAGAAAGAGAAAAAGCCGGACTGGCTTTCAATGATCTGGTTCGTACAAAAAAAGTAAAA
>DATHPV010000287.1:0-6281 GCA_035483495.1 Puia sp. | reverse complement strand
ATTCCGTTGGCAGGGACGAAGACGACATTTTATTCGTTTGGCGGCTACAACTACAAACATTCAAATGTATATGCGTGGACAAGAAATTTTGGGGACCATCCGGAAAAGTATCCAACTGATGCAGGGGGTAATCTACTCTATGTTCCAAGTATAATGCGCGTGTTTGATCCAACACCAGGAGTATTGGATACAGCAAATGTTTACTATAATCCACAGGAAGATGTTTATATAAAAGATATTTCTTTAGCTGCAGGGATAAGAGGTACAGTTGGTAATAACTGGGACTGGGACTTAAGCAACGTAATTGGCTATAATAATTTTCACTATTATGGAAACCAGACATTTAACGCTACCCTTCCGGAGAATGTCGTTGCATCCCAAAATCGATTTGACGATGGCGGATTTGATTTTTTGCAAAACACCACCAATTTAGACGTCACCCGAAGGTTTAAGTCCATTATGCAGGGATTGACTTTTTCGTTTGGACTCGAATTCCGATATGAAAACTATCAGATATTTGATGGAGAAGAAGCTTCTTATGCAAGTTATCCTCCAACGCAGAAATTTTATCCTATTACGGGTGACACCAGAGATGTAGCATCGGGTTCACAGGGATTTCCAGGATTCAGACCTACGGATGAAGTAAATGCAAGCCGAACAAATGTTGGCGGTTATCTGGAGGGATCTTTGGACGTCACTGAAAAATGGCTTGTAGACGGAGCACTGCGACTCGAAAATTATTCAGATTTTGGTTTTGTAAATACCTACAAGTTTGCGACTCGTTATAAATTGACTGACAACTTTAATCTGAGGGGTTCAGTGAGCACCGGCTTCCGGGCTCCTTCTTTGCAACAGATAAATTTTAGCAATATAAATACCAATATTGTAGCGGGCAGCCTGCAATATATCTGGCTTGCCCCCAATACAAGTCAGGTTGCAAAGGCTGCTGGCATTCCACCATTGAAACAGGAAACGTCTGTGAACTACAGCCTTGGTTTTGCATGGAAGCCGGTACATAATTTCACAGTTACAGTTGATGGCTATCTGATCAAACTAAAAAACCGAATCATTTTCTCAGGTCAATTCTCGGCATCTGACTCAGTGTTAGCGCCATTTATACCCTCCACCCCACCACTCAATTCAGTTCAGTTCTTTGCCAATGCCGTTAATACCACGAATGAAGGTGTCGATGTGGTTTTGGAATACAACAAAAGTTGGGGAACAAAAGGACTTAAAGTTTTATTTGCAGGAAATATTCAGACCATTACCATTGATAAGATCAATATACCTGCGCCACTAAATGATTCATATTTAGATCAGCAGACTTTTTTTAGCACACGTGAACAGGCGTTCTTAATCGCTTCAGCACCGCATTCAAAATTCTCTTTGAATGCAGAATATGATATCAAAAAATTTGCAATAGGCACTCATCTAACGTACTATGGCAAACTTTCTACGCAAGGATACGGGTATTCAACAGCCGCTGGTGCACAACCCGGCCAACCTGGAGGGGCTGGCATTTCTGACGCCGGTCTGGGTTACGATCCCTATGTAGAACTGGATAATGGAACCGGAACGGTTCCCGAAAATTTTGTTTTCAATCCTAAAATGACGACTGATCTCTACCTTTCATTTAAAATAACTAAAAATGTATCGTGGATTATTGGTGCAGATAATATATTCAATGTTCATCCTGATATTTCCGCTACGGCAGGAGCTAAAAATGCATCCTGGGGTGATAGTGAATCCGGTGGTCCTTTTGATGCGGTTCAAATGGGTTACAACGGAATGAGGTTGTGGACAAATCTGGTTCTTCACTTCTAATAAAAATTTACAACTTATTGTTGTATACCATCCTTCCCCGGAAGGATGGTTTTTTATTTTAAGCGAAGTCAGTCTCATACTCCCATACTCCCATACCCCCATACCCCCATACCCCCATACTCCCATACTCCCATACTCCCATACTTTCTTAATAACTTGCATTTTCAATCGAATGATATGGATTTCTTAAAAGAACTTGGCATTCATGCGCATAATGCCGGAAGCTCCACAGGACAAATATGGTATGACGATCAGAAAAAAACTATTGAATCTTTTTCTCCCGTCGACGGGAAAAAGATTGCATCCGTTTCTGAGACCACATCAGAAAATTATGATCAAATTATTCTCAAAGCGCAGAAAGCATTTTTAATTTGGAGAACCTGGCCTGCTCCAAAACGTGGCGAAATTGTTCGTCAGATAGGTGAAGAACTTCGCGCTAAAAAACATGCGCTGGGTAGTCTTGTCAGTTACGAAATGGGTAAGAGTTTACAGGAAGGTCTGGGAGAAGTTCAGGAAATGATCGACATATGCGATTTCGCTGTAGGACTTTCGCGGCAATTACACGGGCTCACGATGCATAGTGAACGACCACAGCACCGAATGTATGAGCAATGGCATCCTTTAGGTATCGTTGGAATTATATCAGCTTTTAATTTCCCCGTGGCAGTATGGAGTTGGAATAGTATGCTTGCATGGGTTTGTGGTAATGTCGCAATTTGGAAGGGGTCAGAAAAAACTCCTCTTTGTTCACTTGCCTGTCAACAGATTGTTTCGGAAATATTTCATAAAAATGGAGTCCCCGAGGGTGTCAGTTGTGTCGTAACAGGTGGTCGCGAAGTAGGTGAATGGATAAGCGCTGACGAAAGGATCCCTCTGATTTCTGCTACGGGATCTACCCGTATGGGCAAATCGTTGGCCGCAGTTGTTGCATCCAGACTGGGACGATCTCTTCTTGAACTGGGAGGAAATAATGCGATCATAATTACTGAACAGGCAGATTTGAATATAGCTGTTTTGGGATCTTTATTTGGAGCGGTGGGAACTGCAGGACAAAGATGTACGAGTACAAGAAGACTAATTATTCATGAAAATGTTTATGAAAATGTAAAGAGCCGTCTTGTAAAAGCTTATTCACAACTTAAAATCGGAGATCCGTTAAATGCAAAAAATCATGTTGGTCCATTAATAGACAAGACTGCTGTTGACATCTATCTCGGTGCCATTCAGGATTGCAAAAAAGAAGGAGGTCGTTTTATAGTGGAAGGTGGTGTTCTTTCTGGTAATGGATATGAAAGTGGTTGTTATGTAAAGCCATGCATCGCTGAAGCCAAACCAGAAATGGAAATTGTTCACAGAGAAACGTTTGCACCTATCCTTTATCTTCTCAAATATAAGAACCTGGATGAAGCAATAAATATTCAAAACAATGTGCCTCAGGGTCTTTCCTCCTCAATTATGACTCTAAACCTCAGGGAGGCAGAACAATTTCTTTCGGCGGGAGGAAGTGATTGTGGTATAGCAAATGTCAATATCGGTACTTCAGGGGCTGAAATAGGAGGTGCATTTGGGGGAGAAAAAGAGACTGGCGGTGGTAGAGAAAGCGGTAGTGACGCCTGGAGGTCTTATATGCGTCGCCAAACGAATACAATTAACTACTCCACCAATTTACCGCTGGCACAGGGAATACAATTTGACCTTTAAAGGCTAAAACCCCATTAATTCGCCCCGAATAATTGTAAGTTATGGGCTTTAAGCTTTGAGCATTAGGCCTTTCAGAGGATAATATTGTGATTCCCTGCACGTTAATAGTGACAATGAACCCGAGATGGACTTCCCAACGCTTATGGACGATACTAATATCCTTTCTGTTATTTTCTTCACTTTCCGCTCAGATAAGGTTATCCGCCTGGGGAGGTGTTCATTCATCTAATCTGATTGAAAAGAATTCAATCCCCGGATACGACACTTCAAATGGGAAATACTTTTCCCCAAATACAGGATTTGAGCTGGGCATACTGGCGGAAATTCCCTTTGGCAAATACAACATGTTTTTAGAACCAGGGATTTTATACAGTTCGAAAGGAAATCAATATCAACGGTATTATGATTCTTCAGTTTACCAAAGCGATACCTTGTATAACCAACATACTTTGAACCTGAGTTATGTTGAAATTCCGGTTTATCTCACCTGGAAGCTTTCTCTGTCAAAAAACCAGAAAAATCATTTTTATATCAGTGCAGGTCCATATTTCGCATTTATATATGGAGCAAACGAAAGTTATCAGAACAGGGTTTTGCAGTATAATTCTTCAAATTATATTTATCAGTCCGGATCAGAAGATTTGCTGGTGGGAAATGGTACTGATAAATACAAAACATTCGATATTGGCATAGCAGCCAAAGCAGGTTTTGAGTTCGGAAATGTATTAATTGGAGCGTATTTCAGCCGTGGATTAACCAATGCATATACGGCTTCCTATCCCTCCGAATTTCATAACCAGGTCTTCGGTGGTTCATTTGGTATCTGGTTAAATAATCCAAAACCGAATCCCAAAATCGAAGAAGATACAGACAAAGATGGTACTCCTGATTCTCAGGATTCTTGTAAAACAATTCCAGGACCGCCCAGATGGCATGGGTGCCCCATTCCTGATTCGGATCATGATGGCATAAATGATGAAGAAGATTCGTGTAAAATGGTTCCCGGTGTACTCCGTTATCATGGCTGTCCGATACCAGATTCAGATCAGGATGGTATAAATGATGAGGAAGATTCATGTTTAACCGTACCAGGGGTGCCAAAATACCATGGCTGTCCTATTCCCGATCGCGACCATGACGGCGTGAATGACGAGCAGGACAAATGCCCTGATCAGCCTGGAACGGTGGAAAATCAGGGCTGCCCGGTCATTAAAGCAGAAATCGTTAAACGGGCTCAGCTTGTGGCTGCCAACGTAATGTTTGGCGTTAATAGTGTTAGTTTGACCAGGGGTTCATTTCCTGCTCTTAAAGAATTAGCAGACAGTTTGAAATCAAATCCCGATCTTAATTTGACAGTTGAAGGACATACAGACAATCTGGGCAGCGCAAAATATAATCTGAAACTTTCCATAAAACGCGCGGAATCAGTTAAAAAAGCGCTCATATCCATGGGTATAGATGGCAATCGGATTCAGGTTACCGGATTTGGCGATGACCGCCCGGTTGCGAATAATAAAACCGCAGAAGGAAGAACCCAAAACAGACGGGTAGTTTTTATATTCCAATTAAAGAACCGTTAAAAACAATCCTTATATTCCACTATATATTAAACATATGATGATCTTTGCGGGTCCAAATAATTTAAAATAATAATATAAACCAGAGCCCGCTACGATAACGATTGCAGGCTGTATAAAAATCTAATGATGAATATTCGTACCAGACATTTTTTTTCTCTTCTCGTTTTGATTTCTTTTTCAATATCGTCGTTAGCACAGGGAACGAATTCTAAAGCTGAACTTGTAAAAGGCTGGCATCTGCTCGATAAAGAAAAAGATGGTGTGTATGGCATAAGTCTGGCCAATGCTTATGATTTCCTGCGTTTAAAAAATCTCAAAAGCAAACCTGTATTGGTAGCGGTTATTGATTCAGGTGTTGATACTCTTCAGGAAGACCTGGTTCACATCCTCTGGACAAATCCGGGAGAAATTCCGGGCAACGGAATTGATGACGATCACAATGGTTATGTCGATGATATCCATGGCTGGAATTTTATTGGCGGGAAAGATGGATCGAATGTTAAAGACGATTCACAGGAAGAAGGCCGTGTATTTTACAAATACAAAGAACAATTTGATAATAAAAAAATCATTACAGACAGTATGAGCGCCGATACCCACGATCATTATGAAATGTGGGTAAAGGCAAAAAAGAAAATCATGGGTGATGGTTCGGACGATGGTGTGGACCTGCTCATGTTGAAACGGGTCGTAAGTGCCTGTATTAAAAGCGATAGTTTACTACAGGTTGCGATGGGCAGGAAAGAGTATACAGGTAATGACCTGGATAGCTTCGTAACGAGTGACGTTGATGCCAGAACCGCAAAATCCGTTCTGCTCTATCTTTTCAAGGAAAATCATATCATGGATATGACAAATACTACATTCATTAACGAATTCACCGAACAGGCAGACCGCGAGGAAAAGAAAATGGAGATAAAAGCAATTGCACCTAAGAATTATCGAGGAGACATCGTTAAGGATGATGAAAATAATATCAGGGATAGCATTTATGGAAACAATGACATTATGGCCGCGGATCCAATGCATGGCACACATGTTAGCGGAATTATCGGAGCGGAAAGAGATAATAATATTGGAATAAACGGGATTGCTGATAATGTCAGGATTATGATGATACGTGCAGTACCTAACGGTGATGAACATGATAAAGATATTGCACTCGCAATCCGTTAT
>DATHPV010000286.1:0-3963 GCA_035483495.1 Puia sp. | reverse complement strand
TATTTCAACTTCTGAGACACCAGCAATAATCTGCTGTCGCAATAACGAGACACCTGCGAGTTTGTCGAAATTTCCTATCTGTTTATTTTGAGAGGCATCAAAAAAAATTTCCTTCTTAGGATAAGCTTTGTAGCATTCAATTAACCATTGAAGATTTATTTGTTTTTTATTGCGCAGCTCGTTCAAATTATATTCCTCCAGATCGAGACCAAAACAAACAGAATCCTGATAAAGCGGGTGCTCACTCATCCCGGGTATCGACACGGGTTTAAAATTATAATTATACTTCCCGGAAAGAGCAGGTGCACCAATCATTGTAAAAGGCCTGTGAGTTCCCCTTCCGATGCTGATAACTGTTCCTTCAAAAAGGCATAAACTGGGATATAAAAGAATTGCCTGCGCCGTATTTAAATTGGGAGATGGAGATACCGGTAGAATATATGATGTTGCATGTGTATAGTGTTCCACTTTGACAAAATGTAAATTACAAACGGCTTTGTTCACTAACCATCCCTCTCCATTGATCATTGTTGCCAATTCAGCCATTGTCATACCATGCGCAATCGGGATAGGTTGTAAGCCCACACCTGAACGTAATGAATCTGCCAAAACCGGACCGTCTACAAAATATCCGTTTGGATTAGGACGGTCCAGAATTAACAAGGGTTTACTGAAATTTACGCAGGACTGCATCACACGCTGTAGTGTGATTATATATGTAAAGAATCTTGCACCCACATCCTGAATATCAAAAACAATGATGTCGACATCGACCAGATCTTCCGCGGAAGGCATGGATTTTTTGCCGTATAGCGATACAATTGGAATACCCGTTACCGGATCGAAGCTGTCCGAAACCGTAGTGCCATTGCTTGCATTCCCACGAAATCCATGCTCAGGACCGAAAACTTTTACGACATGTATCCCTGCGTGTAAAAGACTGTCTACAAGAGATGAGCCTTTAATTTGGGATGTGGGATTTGCAACAACTGCAACACGTTTGCCGCGCAATAATGGAAAATATTTTTCAGTCTGTTCTGCACCAGTCCGAATGGATGAGTATTCGGTTTGAGCCAAAGAAAATTTGACAAATAACAAAGTGAAAATCAGTAACAAATATGTACTGCCTGTTAAATTTCCAAATTTCCGGGTATTCAAAAATTTTTAAATTTAGAAAGAGAGAAATTAATCGTAGAGTTTTTTTGCGATACCTTCTACCATGTTTTTGGGAAGCAGCCATGCAAAAAAAGCGCTGAGTTTATTCGCTGCACCGGTAATAACTTCTGACTTTCTTCGGAAAAGACTTTCAACTGCTATGTGTGCCACTGTTTTTGGGGACATATTAAATCGTTCAGCAGCTTTTTGACCTTTAATTCCAACCTGTGCACGCGTTACAAAATTGGTATCTGTTGGTCCCGGGCAAACGCAGGTAACCGATACATGAGTACCTTTTAATTCCTGATAGAGTCCTCTGCTGAAATTCAGAACATATGCTTTCGATGCGGCGTATGCGGAAAGCATTGGAACTGCCTGGTACGACGCCGAGCTGCCAATATTTAATATGTAACCCGCGGGCTTTTTAAGCAATTCGGGCAAGAATAAACGTGTCAGTTTGGTGAGTGTAATAATATTCAGATGTAGCATTTCCGCATGCTCTGTCGCAGTGTACTTTTCAAAACTACCGCTTAAACCATAGCCTGCATTGTTGACAAGCACTGATATATCAAACTGATTTTCCAAACACCAGTCGTAGACTTCTTCAGCTGATTTATCTAATGCGAGGTCTGTTGCAAACCATCTGCAATTTCTTTTGGTATTTGACGTGATTTCTGATGATACCTGCTCAAGCAACTCAGCCGAACGTGCAACCAATAAAAGGTCATATCCCCGCATGGCAAGGGACTCTGCAATAGCTTTTCCAATTCCTTTGCTACCTCCTGTAATGAGAGCAAAAGGCATGTTAAATTAATTTGGTTTCACGGTATCCTTAGTTCTGGACTTTGGAAGCAAAACGATGGTAAAAAGGAGTTTTACTGTTTTCGTCTTTCGGCATGTATTTACCTGTTATAATTGGTACATACATTACGCGCCGGCGACTCGCTTCCCCTATATAAGGAGACTGCTGTGCACGATGCCAGATGCGGCCGTCATGAACAGTCAAATCGCCTGCATTGATATCAAATCCGATTTCGCGGGCATCCGGATTGTTATCTATGAAGTATTTTTTCTTGAAAAGTAAACGTAAGACTCCCTGAGTGTGGGTTCCGGGTAAAACGCGTAATCCACCAGCTTCAAATGGAACATTATCCAGGTGAATACCAACATTCAGCATCGGCATAATCTTCTGTCCCAGAAATAAATCTCTCGGGCTATCGGTATGCCATCCCATTTGTGAGAATTTGCTTTCAGGAGTCCGCACATAATGATTCAGGATAAGTCCGTCTTTTTCATTTTCTGCAATGCGTCCTTCATAGGGAGCAAGAAGTTCAAGTAATGCTACTAAACGTGGATCTTTCAGAAATTCGTGAAAAGCAGTGCTGTAATTCGAGAGGAAGCACAAACGCTGGATAATGGTCTGTCCGTTATGGTCTTTACCAAATTTAAGTGGCACGCCATTGATTTTGTCAACTCCTTCATCCAGTAATTGCTTTTCAATCCGGTTCAATTCCTGGATAAAAAAGCTAACGGTTTCCGGTTTTAGGACATTCCGAAATACGATCACCCCGTTTTTATGGAAAAAGGATGCTTGCTCCGGGGTTACCTTATCACCTAGTAAGAATTCAGGGCATACTAATTTTTTCATATCATAGTAGCATTTAAGTCTTTAGCAGCAAAACCCAGCTGCTTATAACCCAATATTGGACAGGATGAAATTAACTTAAAAATAATTACGATTTTTTATTATTGGCAAAATTAATGAATAAAGTGCTATTAACCAGCCTTGTTTTAAATTCTTCTTGCCTCCGGAACCAGTTGTCCGAAACTCTAAAACGCTCAAAAAGGGTCCTTGGTATCTTATTTTAGCCATTTTAACCTTTTCCATGTTCGGGAAAAGTCGTTTGGTTTTCACGTTTTGTAAAAATCAGTGTTAACCTGTAAACGGCGTAAGTAAATAAGGGCGCCCCAAGAACATCTATAGTGTAATGTACGTGTTGAACCAATAATAAAAAACCCAATAAAATCGAAGCTGACAGCGCGTAAATTCGGTCGTATTTGTTCTTTAAACAAAGAAAAATAAGAAAAACCGTTGTTGTATGACCTGAAAAAAACAGATCATGAGTTATATAACGCTGACCATAAAATTGGTTGGTAATAGGGTCCATTAATGGAATTAATCCTGCCGGAGGATTCAATGAAATCAGGCCTATACAGGCCATCCTGACAAGCGTTACTCCATTATAAGCCCATAACATAACGAGTAGCATCATCGGATCGCGATAAATTCTGATAATCAAAATCAGACAACAGGACCAGATTAAAAAAAAGACTGCTACAGATACATTGCGGGGTGGAATCCATTTCAAGAAAATATCCGCAATGAAAAGGCCATTTCTTTCTTCGATGGTGTTAAAAAAAAATGGCAAAGCGATTAAAATGCCGATAAAAATCAACATGCCGATCCAGAATTTCCATCTAAAAGACGACATTTTCCATGCAGACGACCAGGTTAAGCTTAAGGCTGAAGGCTTAAGGCTTAAAGCCTGTTTTTCATCGAATCTTGAAAATGATGTGTGACCTGGTTTGTTATTTCCTTCCTTCAAAAAAAATATTAATTAAAAAGAAATTGATTTGAATCAATATGAATATTATGCAATATTCGCGCTTTATGCATTAAGCCTTAAGCTTTCGACTTAAAAGTGCCAACGTTTAAACGCTTCCATTGCTGCGTATTTCGTAAGGCCTAATTGTGCATACAAATTGGCGGTATTCGCGTTTCTGTCTTCTGCTCTTTGCCAAAATTCC
>DATHPV010000285.1:0-4794 GCA_035483495.1 Puia sp. | reverse complement strand
TGCCGGTATCATTGCTCGAATTTTATAGCCGAGAGTGTAATTGCAAATGTGGACCCCTCGTCTATCTGACTTGAAACAGAAATCGATCCGTGATGAATATCTATTATTCGTTTACAGATTGCCAACCCCAGTCCGGAACCTTCATATTCGTGTTTACCATGCATTTTTTGAAAAGCATAAAATATTTTTTGTTTTCCATCCTCTGCGATGCCAATTCCGTTATCCTCAATGTAAAGTTGAACGTTGTTACCGCTCCTTTCGCCCCAGATCTTTATGATAGGTTTTCCTTTGCAAAATTTTATGGAATTGCTCAACAGATTTAAAAACAGATGAGCGAGATAGGATTGATTGCCATATACTTCGGGCAGCGGCAAAACTGTAATCTCAGCACCTGCGAGCTGGATCTTTGATTCAAGGTCCTGAAGGGCAATATTTATTGCGGATTCGGTTTCAACCGTCGACATTGCAATTTGATCGGTATACGCGGAAAGAGTCAAAATATCGGTGGTCATGGTTTGCATGCGGGAGCACGATTGCAGGATCTTTTCAATAAGTAAATGACCCTCGTCGTCCAATTGTCCGTTATATTGATCTTTCAATTGATTGGCAAACATTCTGACCTTACGAACGGGTTCCTGTAAATCATGAGAAGCGATATAGGCAAATGACGTCAGACTGGCATTGGCCTCAGCGAGCTTTTCCTCTGCCTCGATACGTCGCGCTACCTCCTTTTCCAGTTCTTCAGTTGTTTTTAGCCGGAACGCAATCGGCAAAATTTTTATGAGATAATAAACGGTTAGAAGACTTACTACAGCGGTAATTAATCTAACCAGCGCATTTAGGCGGTAAACAGGTATCCAAAACATCACGGCATCCAGCAAATGCGTCATTCCACAAAAAAGAATAAAAGCAGCAAAGAGTAAATAGATTTTCTGAAATTTTATTCCGCTCTTCTTTTTGCTGACGTAATTGAGAATGATTATTGGGATAAGAAAATACGCTATCCAGATACAAAGATCACTCAGGATATACAACCATCCATGAAAAGCACTCCAGTTTCCGCAATGCCACCTTGCAGGCCATTGATCAGTAGCAAATAAACCCTTAAAGAAATCTATCACTTGTTGCATACCCTGAATAATTTAGATAATATAAATATAGCCCCTCTTCCTTTATTTTTTTTGGGGATTAATTACTACATAACGTTTATCAGGCTCTGACTTTTTCCAAAAAAGGAAGATGATCTGCCAAAATATTACCCGGCCCGGGTATTGCTTTTGAAATACATAAACCCCATGAGCAAAGGATTCAAGATTCTAATCATTGATGACGAAAAAGAGCTTTGCGACCTCGTACAGCTTATTCTCAAGGACGAACACTATATGGTCGAATGCGCCCATACGCTAAAGGAGGGAATAAAGAAATGGATAAGACTGC
This sequence comes from Puia sp., assembly GCA_035483495.1. Lineage (GTDB taxonomy): Bacteria > Bacteroidota > Bacteroidia > Chitinophagales > Chitinophagaceae > Puia. The sequence goes on along the minus strand of DATHPV010000285.1, from coordinate 3,357 downwards.
AACCGTCAATTCTAATATTGGACAATTTTCTTCCCGATGGTACGGGGCTGGATTTTATCAAACAGGTTCCCGAAGTGCTTTTCAAAAGTAAGGTTATCATCATCACCGGTGAAGGAAAACTTTCAAGAGAACAGGCACAGAATATAGGAGTTGAGTTTTTTATCGAAAAACCTTTTTCGCTTAAAGTGATTCGCGAACTCGTACAGGAAATTATTATGGTACAGGAAAATTAAGAATATTGATTCTGGCATTTTCCAAAATACAACCGAAACACGCGTTGTAAAATAAAATCTTATGAAAATTGAAAAGATCAAACCCAAAGACAAAGGAACCGTGAATGTAATCATAGAAACACCACGTGGTTCTCAAAATAAATTTGACTACGATCCAAAACTAAAAACATTTCGATTGAGTAAAACGCTCCCGATGGGCACTGTATTTCCTTTCGATTTCGGTTTTATTCCCGATACAATGGGTGCCGATGGAGACCCGTTGGATATGCTCGTTGTAATGGAAGAACCCGCATTTCCGGGATGCCTGATATCCGTTCGTCTGCTGGGTGTGCTGGAAGCTATGCAAAAAGGAAAGGGAAAGAAAATAAGAAACGATCGTCTTGTCGGCGTATCCGATTGTTCAATATTATATGGCAGTATAAAAAAGCTTGACGACCTGAATAAAAGTATGGTACAGGAAATTGAAAACTTTTTCATCGACTATAACAAGCACGAAGGAAAAGAGTTTTCTCCGATCGGATGGAAGGATAAGAAAAAAGCTTTAAATCTGATAGTAAAAAAATAGTCATATGAATTTTATTGAAAATATCCTGGGAAAAGGATCCGATCTGAACGCTTTACAAATGAGCATTCGTGGAATTATTATTTTCATAGTGGCTCTTCTACTGATACGCATTTCGGGCCGGCGTTCCTTCGGACTACATATGTCGCTCGACAATATCGTCACCATCACATTGGGCGCGGTGATGAGTCGTGCGATTGTAGGAGCTTCTGAAATGGTACCCGTAGTTGTTTCCTGTACTATGATTGTATTGGTTCACCGGATACTCGGATGGATGACCGTAAAAAACAAAGCTTTTGCTGATCTGATTGAAGGGAAAAAAATGATTTTATTTCAAAATGGTTCCTTTATTCGCAAAAATATGGACAAGGCGATTGTATGCGAAGAAGATGTCATGCAGGGTGTAAGAAGAAATGTTCTCACCAACAACCTGGATCTGGTTCAGGAAATATATATTGAAAGAAATGGCGAAATTTCGGCCTTAAAAAAATAAACCTCGCGAGGTTTATCAGTCGCAAGGTTTATCAATTATCCAAACACCAATCAGGATTTAGTAATGATAATCATGGTGAGCATGCTCCTTACCATATTCATCAACATATATTTTATGCTTGGACTTTTTATGGGTATACCGCACTTCATACAAATCAGGGCCTGAATGCCGGTCAATATGAACAACGTTATAATTTTCTGAGCCCGTATAATACTTTTGCATATGATCCATTACGGGTTTTGGCACGTCGTGGTTATCATATTGGGTATGCGTTTCTATATGTCCGCCATTTGCACGGTAATAGGCTACAGATTCACCATTATCATAGTCCCTGTCATTAAATTTTACAGTGTAATCTTTTCCGTTTTTGCCCCATTGCACGCTTTCAGATTTCGGGTAATCTTTATGAAAGGATTCCTGAACAGCGTTCGGAGGATTATATCCGTGCTGGGAAAAAGCTACGCTGATACAAATCAGCAATGAAAAACAACTAATTATTCTTAACATATATTTTTTCCATACTTATTCAATAATCCTGCCATGCGGCAGCAAACGACAAATCCCAACCTCTACGATTTCCTCATTTCGTAAGTTAATTTCCCGATTGCGCTCGGTGGCTCTCCGCCTACCATTTACTTTTGCAGAACATATTCATTGTTACTTACTAAGTACCTGAATTACAGCACATTCGATACGCTTTATAACAACCAGCCCAACATTCAAAACTTTGTACCCATGCAGAAAATCACATATTCATTATTCTTGTCTTTGATCATCGCATTGTCCTGGAGCTGTCAGAAGAGCAATAACAGCGTTACTGTTACACCTCCTGTATATACCGTTCCGACAACTTATAATTTTGCCAGTTTCAACGACAGCAACCAGGTTAAATTATTGGTTATGGCTGATCAGATCGTTGCCGCCATCAACCGTGCCAACACCATTCCCAACACGGTGGTAAGCGCCCAGACTCTGACAGACATGCTGAATAATACCGGAGGGTATTTTAATGATTCTGCACTTAAACTGAATTCATCAGGCCTGAAGCTGGCGGATTATTTCTCCGCTGCTGCGAAAACAGATATGTTGAATTATTTCGACAGCATCGGCCTTTACAGCCAATCATCCGCATCACCCGGGCACGGTGTCGCCGGCGTGGCATCCAGCGCCGCGAATCCAAACAAAAAATATCTTTTATCTCCAAACGGAATTTTTTATAGTCAGGTTGTTAAGAAAACATTTATGGGAGTGTTTTCTTATCAGATCGCCAGTGTTTATTTGGCCGATTCTATTAACAACAAAACTGATACAACAATACTGCAACATTATTGGGACGCTGCGTTTGGTTTCTTTGGTGTGCCCGTTAATTTTCCGACCAATACGACCGGTCTGAAGTATCTGGGATCTTATTCCAACCAGGTAGATGCAGGCTTGCATTCCAATGCTTCTATCATGAATGCATTTCTGAAAGGACGAGCGGCTATTGGCGCCAATGATCTTGCCACGATGAAAGCACAGGCCGGTATTCTTATAAATACTTTCGACTCTCTCGATGCAGCAGCGATAGTTCAGGAAATGCATGAAACAAACACGAACATTGAAGCCGGTGATGCTGTTGCTGCTTATGGTACACTTTCTGAATCACTCGGTTTTGTGCGCAATCTCATATATAATACAAGCCCGGCGAAAGCAATCACTAACGCACAAATTGCACAGCTCCTAGCTTTATATGACAGTTCTAATCCGAACAGCCCTGATTTATATCTGTTCGTAAACGCAAATGTGAATACCACTGCTCAGATAGAAGCAAAAACAGCTGAGATTTCGGCGTTAATCGGACAGATATACGGTTTCAGCGCAACCACGTTATCGCTTTTATAATGATGAATATTTAAAAAAATGAAACGTTACTCTCTACTACTGGCGGCCGTCGTGTTAATGATTATTGCGGGAATCGGATTCTCCTGCAGTAAGTCCGGAACCAGTGGCGGCACAGGACCAACAAATGGCAAGGATTCAGTACTATTAAATATTGGTAACAATATTATTCTTCCCGCATATGAGATACT
>DATHPV010000284.1:0-4050 GCA_035483495.1 Puia sp. | reverse complement strand
TATCGAAAATGGTTTCTATCAGAAGCAGGTCCACACCTCCATCTACCAAACCACTTACCTGCTCATAATAAGCATCAGACACTTCGTCGAAACTCACGGATCTGAAACCGGGATTGTTTACGTCAGGAGAAAGCGACAATGTTTTATTCATTGGGCCGATGGCGCCAGCGACATATTTTTGGTTGACCCCGCACGTGCGGGGTTGACGGTTGACCGACTTTTCGTTTGCGTTAAGCGTTAAGCGTTCAGCGTTAAACTCTTCAATGGCTTCCCTCGCTACTTTGGCTGAAGCGACATTTAATTCATAGGCGAGAGATTGCATATTATAGTCAGCCTGAGCAATGGAAGTGCTGCTGAAAGTATTGGTTTCAATAATGTCAGCTCCTGCATCCAGATATTCTTTGTGAATTGAACGAATAATATCCGGGCGAGTCAGAGATAGAAGGTCGTTGTTGCCTTTCACATCGGAAGCCCAGTCCTTAAATCTTTCTCCCCGGTAATCGGCTTCTTCAAGTTTATACCGTTGAATCATGGTACCCATTGCACCATCGATGATCAGAATACGAGACTCCAATGCCGTTATAATATTTGACATGATTTCGCAATTTAATGCGGATTGTAAATTGAAGGATGACTACTAAAAAGTTACTGAAAACGGAAGGAAAAGTATGTATGACTCACCTGGCGTTTATTAGTTCAGTTCTTCTTTTAAGCTGTCAGGCCGAACAATAAACAAATCTGCCTGATGAACTGCAAAGGTACTACAAAAAGGAGTAAATCCCAAAGGCCCAAAGCCGAAAGCTTAAGGCCTAAAACTAGTATAGGAATATAAGAGTATAGGAGTATGAGAATGTGAGAGACCGTCAACCCCGTACGTGCGGGGTCAACGATGTGATACGTAGCTTTCTACAGGTAAACGATTGGAAATAGATCGCGCTAAAGTCATTTCATCAGCATATTCCAGCTCTCCGCCAAATGAAATTCCTCTGGAAATCGTGGTTACTTTAACGGGGAAAGCATTCAGTTTTTTCTGTATATAATAGATGGTGGTATCTCCTTGTATATTAGGGCTAAGTGCAAATATCACTTCCATAACTCCTTCTTTCTGAATACGGTCGACCAGCGATTCAATGGCAAGCTGGTCAGGACCGATGCCGTCGAGAGGAGAAATCACACCGCCCAGAACATGGTAGGTACCGCTGAATTGTTGTGTGGATTCGATCGCTATAACATCCCGGATGGATTCTACCACACAGATCATATCTTTTCGGCGCATCGAATTGGCGCATATGGAGCATATATCGGCATCTGCTACATTGTGGCAGCGATGACAGAACCGGATATCCTGTCGCATTTTCAATATGGTTTCGCCGAAAGCCCTTGCTGCAGCCGGATCCTGCTTTAGCAGGTGAAGCACCAGCCGAAGGGCCGTTTTTTTGCCAATACCAGGCAATTTGGCGAATTCATTAACCGCTGTTTCTAACAGAGCCGAAGAAAATTGCATGATATAAAATTACAAAGTTATATCCACTTCGTTTTCCCAATCCGATCGCACGGTTAGTTTCTTCCGGATTGGAACAACAATTTCCGGCTGTCGGTGTTGGTAGAAATTACCCGGATCCCAAACCCCATTTTGGTTTGTATCATAAAGAATCCGTATTTCATAATCGCCGGGTACAAATAGCTTGTTATTATAACGAAGGGTCCTTCCAATCGGGTACGACACTACGATTTTATCGTTTTGTAAAAAAAGAAGAACTGGATGACGATTCAAATCCAGATTTTTAAATCGCATACGTAATATGCCATAATCAGTTTCCTTCTTGGTTCTGAAGCTGATAGTATCAATCTTCAACAATTTCTCACCAAGTGTATCATCAGCAAAATCCTTCTGCAGGATGAGACGATAACCGGTGTTTTCTGTCCACGGGTGATATATAGTTAGCTTTTTACTTGTACTGTCAAATTCAAAACGAATTTGTTTGAAATCGACAAAGCTATCATTCGTTAATCGAACCATGGTAGAATCGAAATCTCTGATGGGCTGTTCAAATGTTAATACCAGCTGATCATGCAGATCGAGTTTTCCACTGGGAATATTTCCGGAAATCACCAGTCTTTTTACCTTGTCTTTATCCGCCTTTTTGGGTGCCACGGGAGCTACGGGCTTTTTCGGTCTTTTAAATCCGCTCGTATCGGCATATGCATAAAGCAGCAATGGTTCCGTACTTTTTCTCAAATCAACCGGACTATCAGCAAAGGCAAAAATTTCAGAATTCGACGTGTATTCATGCGAGCCTGACTCATCGTTCAGCGCATATAACCTATATATATCTGGCTTGATATTGGTAAATGTAAAATTTCCACCGCTATCCAGTCGGGTGATATATCTGGGTCTTTCTTTTTCGACCGACGAATCATCGAGCTGGGTATGCAACATCACAATCAAATTACTGTCTGGTTTTCCATTATTTGCCAGAATCACTCTTCCACTATACCTCAGGGAATCAATATAACCTCCTGTAGAAAAAACATAAGTAAAGTTTTTGAGCACATTTCCTTCATTCACATCTGTCACGGCTCTTCCGAAATTCAGTGAATAGGTTGTATTTGGCTGGAGAGTATCTTTTAAAATAATTGTAATAACCTTCAGATGGGAAGTTACGCTCGGTGTAAGTTTTGGAACAGGAGAAACGATAAGATTTTTGTGAATATCCTTCATGTCGATATATTCATCAAAAGTCAACACGATTTTATTTGCATTAACATGTAATGAACGGAGTTCCGGATCTGCATGTATCAGTACAGGAGGAAGTGTATCTTTTGGTCCGCCTGTCGGAGGTATTATGTTTGCACAACCGGTAATAAAGGAAACGCGTGTCAGGGCAATGCAGACCAATAAAAAAATGATGAATCGCTTCATGTGCTTAGTCTGCAAACTTAATGGACGGAAACGGGATTTATTCAGATTTATGATTTTATAAACTCGGGTGATCCTCCTCTTCTTCAATAGCCGCGCCGACTTCCAGTTTATTCGTCCTTACAAAATTGCACCAGTGACAATCTTCTTTCCCACAACCTGTATAAAAATCATGATTCTGAATTTTTGACCAGGTTTCAGTGATCTGCCCCGTGACAATGGCCTCATCTTCAGGCGTGACAAACAGTTTATGTTTTATGTAAGCCTTTTTATTGTTTGGTTCTATAAAATCAAATTCCGTGCTCATTACCTGCCAGTCACGCTGACCCCGGTCCACCAATAATTTATAGAAAACTGCCTGACGCCAGTAATCACCTCCCAGGGGTAACTTTTCTGAAGGCCCTTTAGTTTTTGCTATTGCATTGTCGGGATTGCCGGTTTTATAATCCACGATATTTACCTGCTTACCTTCAAATTCAAGTTTGTCCAGCATGCCCTTGGCGGGAACTCCTCCGATAGCTACATTGTTAATTCGTCTTTCAATGCTGACAATCCGGTTCCATGAACGAATATATTTTTCATAGTATGCAGGTAAAATAATATGACCGTATTCCTTTCTTCGTTTGAATTGCTCGTTTGTAAAACTCTCACGATGACGATCCATATACCAGTTGAATGACGCGAGGAAAAATGATGATTCTGCAAACTGGTTGTTATTGTCCTGCATATTTCGGAATAACTGTTCCAGCGCATAGTGCACCGCAGATCCGAATTCTGTATTTTCATTTTTGGGTGAAGGAATACGAATGAGATTTTTAAAATAGAATTCCAGGGGACAACGCAGATAGTTGTTCAGGGCAGTTACGTTCATCTGAAAATTTTCCAGCACCCTGTTTATAAAATCCATTTCAATACGTTCCATTTCGGGTGGCTGCTGTCCCTGTAATAGTAAGAATTGAAAATCGCTGACAGCCTGCACAGATGGTACCGGTCTTTCGAAGGGCAGTTCAAATCCTGATCTTATTTCTTCTATAAATACAGAAGGTTCAGCTTCCTTACCATTGTTGCGAAAGCGGCTGTAAGAAATATATAAATGTGTTTCTGCACGTGTGATGGCTACGTAAAATAGT
>DATHPV010000283.1:0-8927 GCA_035483495.1 Puia sp. | reverse complement strand
CCCTGGCTGGGAGGCAAAAAAAGAAATTCGCTTACTGTCAGTCTTTATCGCAGTGCATTCAGAACCGGAGGTTATAATCAAACGACAGCGAAATATGCTTATAGCGATACCAATTCTCTTAAAAACTTTGGTGTAGTAGTCGCTCTGGGTAAGCAATTGAAATGGCCCGACGATTATTTTACACTGACCTATTCAGTAAATTATACTTTGTATGATCTGATGAACTATTCACTGTTCTCGCCTGATTTCCGCAATGGTTATTCCAATAACCTGAGCTTCAAAGTGGGGCTGGGACGGTATTCCGTGGATCAGCCGATTTATCCGCACGGTGGTTCGAATTTTCAGATCAGTGCACAGTTTACGCCACCTTATTCTTTATTCAAAAAGGATTATAACACAACGCAGGCGGAGTTTACTTTACCCGAATACACAAAATTTCGCCTGACCAGTCAATGGTATATTCCAATCGGTAAACCAATGGGAGCAGACAGAAGCCGGCAGTTTGTTCTATACGCAGGTGTGAAGATGGGATTCATGGGAAGGTATAACAGCGAAGCGAATTTTTCTCCATTTGAAAGATTCCAGCTGGGAGACGCGGGTTTGACAAATAACTTTGGTCTTCTCGGTTATGAGATTATTTCACAAAGAGGTTATCCCGTATACCAAAATTCAGATCCCCGTATAAATCCGGATCAAACTGGCGCTACCCAGTTCTTTACGATTTTCAACAAGTATACATTGGAAATGCGTTATCCTTTTGTTAGCAGTCCCAGCAGTACTATTTATGGTGAAGCATTTTTTGAAGCTGCTAACGGATGGTATGACTACCAGAGTTATAATCCCTTCCGTTTGCGCAGAGATGCGGGAGTTGGGCTTCGATTCTTCCTTCCGATGTTTGGATTACTTGGTTTCGATTATGGTATCGGACTCGACAGGATTCAAAATGGCTCACTTAGTGGCGCGTCCCGCTTTACCTTTATGCTTGGTGTAGAACCCGAATAACCAGACTAAATTTCCCTGATATGAAAAAAATATTATTAATATGTATACTGGTATTTAGCATCTGCGCTTATACTTCCGCGCAACGTTACGCGATCGTGGATTCAAAATACATATTGGACAAAATGCCGGATTACAAACTGGCACAAAAGCAATTGGACCAGATCAGTTCACAATGGCAAAAAGAAATTGACGATAAACAACTTGTTCTCGACAAGATGTATAAAGATTTTGAGGGAGAAGAAGTGATGTTGAGTGACGACCTGAAGAAGAAAAGAGAAGACGAATTGTTTAATCACGAAAAGGAAGTCCGTGATCTTCAACGCAAACGCTTTGGCTTTGAAGGTGATTTGTTCAAAAAACGTCAGGAATTGATCAAACCTGTGCAGGATAAGGTTTATAACGCTATTCAGAAAATCGCTGTCAATCGTATGTATGACTTTATTTTAGATAAAAGTGAAGGAATTACTGTTATCTTTGCCGACCCTAAGCTGGATAAGAGCGACGACGTGCTTAGGGAACTCGGGGTTAAGTAAACAAAATATATTAAATCAACTATTAACAAAACAAAGAAAACAGAAAGCAATTATGAAAAAAATTGTTGCCATTGTATTAGTAGCAACCACACTTACCCTCGCAGGGAACAAGTTGCAGGCACAAACTAAATTAGGTTACGTTAGCCTCAGCGAATTGATCACTTCAATGCCTGAATATAAAAAAGCTGATTCTTCCATGCAGGATTACCAGCAGGCTCTCAATCAGAATTTTGAAGATATGAAACGCGAATTCAATGAAAAAGACAGTCTTCTTTCTTCAAAGGACACCGCGAAATATACCAGGGCTCAACTTGAAATCAAGAGAAAGCAGCTGGGTGAACTTTATTTAAAATTACAGGGTTACCAGCAACAGGCAGGTCAGCTTTATCAGCAAAAACAACAAGACCTGATGGCGCCCATTCAGAAAAAAGCTGCTGACTATGTTCAAACAGTTGCAAAAGAAAATGGATACACTTATGTATTCCTGAAAGATGCACTGATTGTTTCTCCACCAGCAGATGATATTCTTCCATTGGTAAAGAAGAAGCTTGCATTGAAATAATTTTAATAAAAATAAGTTAAGGGCTGTCTCGTTTACTTCGGGATGGCCCTTTTTAATTTTTTGTTGACTAAATTTATATATGCCCTCTTCGCAGCCAATTGGTGTTTTTGATTCAGGTTACGGCGGACTAACCGTTTTGAGGTCGATCGTTGATCAAATGCCTTCCTACGATTTTATATATCTGGGCGATAATGCAAGGGCACCTTATGGCAACCGGTCTTTTGAAACTGTTTACCAATATACAAGAGAAGCGGTGCAGTGGTTTTTTTCAAAGGGCTGCCCATTGGTAATTCTTGCTTGCAATACCTCTTCGGCAAAAGCATTGCGGACTATACAACAACAGGACCTTTTAGATGCTGGTACCAAAAACAGAGTGCTTGGCGTAATTCGACCTACTACCGAAATAGCAGGTCGCCTTTCCAAAACCGGAAGTGTTGGTATACTGGCTACCAGCGGAACCGTGAATTCGGGGTCTTATGTGATGGAGATAAATAAATTCTTTCCAAATGTAAAAGTCTATCAGCAGCCCTGCCCGCTTTGGGTTCCTTTGATTGAAAACAACGAGCATCAGGGACCCGGAGCTGATTTTTTTGTGAAAAAATATGTTGACGAACTGCTGTCACAATCACCGGAAATTGATACAGTCTTACTGGCTTGTACGCACTATCCGCTTCTAATGAACAAACTGAAACAATATTTCCCAGAAAATATCAAATTGGTTGCTCAGGGGGATATCGTAGCAGAAAGTTTGGTAAAATACCTGAAAAACCACCCTGAAATTGACGACCGTTGTACCAAGAAATCATCGATTTCCTTTTACACTACTGACGATTATACAGATTTTGACCGTCATGGTGGAAATTTTTATGGTAAAAATGTCCGTTCAGAAAGAGTATTTTTGTAAAGAATTCGTATTAAACCTTAGAAAACTCAAACCCCACTTATGAAATCGCGATTTGCAAGCTATATTTTGATTCCTCTTTTAATATCATTTATCTCCTGTACCAAAGAATTGAGTCAGGAGAATGGGGGAATTAAACAGATTCTAAACGGCGATTTTTATGCAACTATTGATGGTAATCAATGGAACGCCGATAGTCTCCAGTTGATATCTGTAAGTAATAACGGAGTTACCATTTCCGGCTTAGGCAAGGATAGCGAACAAATTACGATCCTGATACCCACTTTTCAAACGGGCACATATAACCTAAATGCTACTTCCGCGTCTATAGCTATTTATTCAAATGCTCAGTCCAAGACTTATCTCAGCAATACTTCTTTAGCAAATGGAACGGTAAATATTTCCAATATTGATACCGTCAAACACCAGGTCAGCGGAACTTTTAGTTTTACCCTCATTGATCCTACTGATAACAGTCAAAAATCGATAACATCGGGTGTTTTTAATGCGGTTCCTTATTCCGGAAACACAGGCGGGGGAACTGGAACCCTGAAAGACACTTTACAGGCAAATGTTGGAGGATTTCCCTTCAACAGCGTTCAGGTTATCAAGGGTACTACGAATGGTGAATTATTTGTGGCGGGGATTTCAGCCGACGGTAATGAAGAACTGGCGCTTGGTATGCCGTCTAATGTAGTACCGGGAAGTTATAATATGGATTTTGCAACTGGAATGTATTACGGGGCTTACTATATTGGCATTAATGAAACACTGCTTTCGCAGATGAATGGCACTTTGACTATTATAGCGAATGATACTGTTGCCCGAAGGATGTCAGGAACTTTTAGTTTTATAGCAAATTCTTTGTCGCTAAATTCTCCCGTAACGATTAGCGCCGGTTATTTTTCGCTCAGTTATTGATAAAACGGGCATATTGTTGGCAATCAGAGAGGAATTCTTTAGCTTTGCCGTCCGTTTCAAACGGAGTTAAGGGTTTTTCCTGAACAATTGCCAGGGAAACACCTGATTATCAGGAATTAAGAGATAAAAATAATAAAATGAAACGCACATTCCAGCCACATACACGTCGTCGTAAAACAGTTCATGGATTTCGTAAGCGCATGCAGACTGCTAACGGTCGCAAAGTACTGGCAAGCCGTCGTGCTAAGGGTCGTGCCAAGCTGACTGTTTCCGATGAATTTGGTGCTAAGTAAGCTCTTTAAGCTTAACGCTGAACGCTTAACGCTTAATGCTAAATGGTCAACGGCCAACGAAAAATAAAGAATCGAATTTAAATAATACAGCGCCCTTTAAAGGCGCTTTTTTATTTTAAAATACCAGATGGCGGGTAACAAACCATATTCATTAGGCAAATCTGAAAGACTCAAAAGCAGGAAACAAATTGATATCCTGTTTGAATCTGGAAAAAAAATTACGCAGTTTCCCTTTAGACTTCTGTATATAACTGAACCAGGAAAAGGCGCATTAAAAGCGGGTTTTACTGTTAGTTCAAAAAATTTTCCGAGGGCCGTAGACAGAAACCGGATAAAACGTTTGAGTCGGGAATCATATCGAATACAAAAGACCGAACTTGAGAATTCTGTGTTGAAGAGTGGTTTTTTACTGTCTTTGTTTTTTATTTATACCGGGAAAGAAATTATTTCTTTTGCCGAAATTTCGAATTCTCTTAATCAGGTTTTGACTAAACTGATACGCGTATTACATGCAGGTCATTCTGAAAATTCTTAGTTATCCACTGATATTTCTGATTCGGATTTATCAGTTGATTATTTCTCCCTGGCTTGGGCCGCAATGCCGGTTCACTCCCAGCTGCTCTGTATATGCTATTGAAGCGCTTCGGAAATATGGTTTATTGAAAGGTGGCTGGATGGCCATTCGCCGGATTTCCAGTTGCCATCCCTGGGGCCGTCACGGCCATGATCCGGTGAAATAAAGTATGGGAGTATGGGAGTATGGAAATGAAATATTATTTTAACTTTCCTCCACACTCCCATACTCCCATACTCCCATACTCCCACACTTTCCTCATTCGCCTTTATACGTTCCCATATCCGTCATCTTGCGAATAATTTTTTCTTCTTCTGAAAGATTATAAAATTTATAAACCTCGGAAACGGAACTCGGATCAAAGTCATGTGGAATGGAGGTAAAGGGTCCGAAAACTTTCACATTCGTATTGCTGGAAAGTTTTACGATTTTCCCAGGTGGTACAAAATAGTTTTTCGCTTCTGCAGAAATATTTGCTCCTTTAACAAGCAGGTTTAAACTATCGAGTTGTTTTTTTAATTGTTCCTGGGTAATCCTGATCTGTGCTGTAGTGCCGATATGTTGCATGCTGCCCAATACAGTATCCGCTTTCAAATTTGCCAGCCAGTATCCATCTTCATTCGCCACCAATGTATAATGTCCTTGTGGGCCGGTTATATTTAAAGTCACTGCATCCGAACCGCTGAAATCCAATTCTTTTTCAACCTGCGTATTTCCTTCCTGGACAGTAATATTTTTTTGCGATTCATCAACCTGTATATCGCTGTTGGCGTAAATCAGAATTTTTTTCTGGTGAGACTTGCAGGCGAACAGCAAAAAAGCTATCGATAAGAGCAACAAGGTCGTTTTTTTCATATGCGTAATTTAAATAAGAAAATCCCGCTTTACTTTCCTTTCCAAAAGGTCAGGAGTAAGTGAAACGGGATTTGAAGTTAATCAAAACAGAGAAGCATATTACAGAGATGCTTCGTATCTTTTATCTACCTCTTTCCAATTGATTACATTCCAAAAAGCTGCCAGATAATCTGCACGGCGATTCTGATATTTAAGATAATAAGCATGCTCCCAAACATCTACACCCAGAATCGGCGTACCTTTTACTTCTGCAATGTCCATTAGAGGATTGTCCTGATTCGGAGTAGAAGAAATTAATAATTTGCCGTCCTGTTCCACCAGCCATGCCCACCCGCTTCCAAAACGACCCATTCCCGCAAGAGCGAATTTCTCTTTAAAACTGTCAAACGATCCAAAATCGGCGTCAATGGATTCGCCTAATTTTCCGCCCGGTTTGCCTCCCGCATTGGGTGCCAGGATCTGCCAGAAAAAACTATGATTCCAATGTCCTCCGCCATTATTGCGAATTGCCGGTGGAAGTGTTCCCGCAACACTAACCAGCTCCTCCAGTGTTTTACTTTCGTTGGGAGTGCCGGCCACTGCTTTATTAAGATTGTCGATATATGCCTGATGGTGTTTATCGTGATGTATCTGCATAGTCATAGCGTCTATATGTGGTTCCAGGGCAGCCGGCGCATATGGAAGTGCAGGTAAAGTAAATGCCATAAGTTTCTATTTTTTAATTGTATGGAATGAGATTCTGATGAAGGATAACAAAATTACAGATCAAAGGTTGATAACGAAGATAAAAGTTTGACTATTTGAAAAATAAAATTTCAAAAACTTAATAAATAAAATATATGGAAAGGATTTGTCATCTGTCCCAATAATTCTACATTCCCATTTTCTGTATAACAGTTGGTCATCTTCTTTCTTTGAAAAAATCTTTCATGAGTGTTGCACATTCTTCAGATAAAATACTGTCAACTACAATGGTCTTGGGGTGAAAGGGTCTCGGTGCAATACCGATCTCTTCGAGCGAAGGACAGGGGGTAACATATTTTCTGTATCCGTTCTTTATGTCGGCTGCGCCATATACGACTTTCTGAATTTTGCTCCAATAAAGGGCGCCCGTGCACATGAGGCAGGGTTCAATCGTAATATAAATAGTGGCGTCCGGTAGATATTTGGATCCAAGAAAATTGAATGCGGATGTGAGAGCGATAATTTCTGCGTGTGCTGTAGGATCATTTAATCTTTCAACCTGGTTATGCCCCCGGGAAATAATTTTTCCATTTAATGTTATGATTGCGCCCACTGGAACCTCGCCCTCGTCATAGGCTTTTTTTGCTTCCTTCAGCGCCTGCAACATGAAATATTCATCCGTCATAATTGTCAATTGTTCCCGCACGTGCGGGATTAATTGTTAATGAGAGATTCATTAAAAATCAATCACTAATAATTAAATGTGTTTCGGGTTCTGCGTTAAGCCTTCCGCCTTAAGCCTTGAGCTTACTTCATTCCATACATACTGATCAGCTTCAAAAAAACTCCATTCGTCCATCCGTATCCGTCCTGACTGCCGTATTCTCCTCCACTGGCTTCTTTATTCAAATCTGTAACATTATATTTCTCCATTAGTTTGCCGGTTTGCTTGTAAACGCGAATATTTAATTTTATCCACCTGTCGGCGGCAAGGGCAGCCAGATTTTTTTGCCCACAACGGTCAAGACCCCAGATCATCATCCATTCTAACGGAGCCCATCCATTGGGTGCATCCCATTGTTCACCGGTATTATATTCGGAAGTCACGAAACCTCCATCCTTAAGCAATTTGTTTTTTAATACCTCCGCAACCTGCTTGCCAATCAGGCTCATGTAGTCCGGTTTTTCATTGATAAAACAAAAGGGGTAAAGACCCGCCGGGGTAATATTATTTAATTTAGTCTGCGTCACAAATTGGTAATCTGTATAAAATGTCATTTTACTATTCCAAAAATAGGTATCGATTAAAAGACCTCTCTGCTGCGCCTTTTCGCGAAATAATTTTGCACCTGCTTCATCGCCATTAATAAGTTTGGCCTTGGCAATAGTCCATTCCATATGATACATCAAACTGTTGAGGTCAACAGGAAGTATATCGGTCGTTTGAATGGTCAGAATAGTCTTATGATCTGAGAACCATCTGCTGCTGAAGTCAATCCCGCTTTCTGCACCAGCCCGCAGATGTTTATACATATCTATCTTGTTCCTGCCCGATTTTTCTGCAGTCAGATAGTCTTCGCGCCACCTTTCCTGCTGGGGTACCATACTGTCGTCCCAATAGCGATTCAGAACATCTCCGTTTTTTAATTTCACGACCCGGCGATAGGCTTCCCCAACTTTAAGTTTATCCGCACCGTCCATCCAGAACTCATATTCTTTTTCCATGGCTGGAAGAAATACCTGATAAATACTGTCACCCTGTATATCAGCAAGTAACTCTACCATACAGGAAAAGAAA
The DNA here is from genome assembly GCA_035483495.1 of Puia sp. Lineage (GTDB taxonomy): Bacteria > Bacteroidota > Bacteroidia > Chitinophagales > Chitinophagaceae > Puia. The sequence goes on along the minus strand of DATHPV010000283.1, from coordinate 804 downwards.
GGTGGTTGCGATCTTCCGAGATAATAGGTTCTGTTTCCATTGGGAATATGACCGTAGGTTTCGATCAAATAAGCAAAATTGCTAACCATGTCTCGGATGGTTTTTATCTCACCACTTTCTTTCAGCCCCAACATTGTAAAATAAGAATCCCAATAATAAACTTCTCGGAATCTTCCGCCTGGCACGATATAAGGATTGGGAAGTGGCAACAATGAACTCCCCTCAACTTCCTTATCGGGATTTCTTTTCAATACTGTCCACAGTTTCTTAATATGCGTAACGATATCTTCCGATGTATCAGATTTATAATTGGCAGCCAGCGTCTGAGGAATTTCGAAATTGTCTTCAACAAATTTCTTCAGATTGAAATTGGGTCCCTTCTGAATTCCATAGTCATACATGATGTCCGTTGGTTTCCTTTTTGGAATACAGTCTACAAATGTTTTTTCATCAGGAAATATTTTTTGCATCTGTACTTCTATAAAAAGGTCACCATAAATTTTGTCCGGAGGAGCGGGTTGCAAATACTGTGCGTTCAGGCCGATACTAAAAAGTATCGCCGTTAGAAAACAGAGGGGCTTCATCTGCGGGTAATTTGATTTTAAAGATACAGCATCTGAAAGTATGGGAGTATGGGAGTATGGAAGTTTGATATTCAATTTATAATCCATAACCCATAACTCATAATTGTTTTAAGCCGAAGGCTTAAAAAAAGTAATCCCCACGAAGAATCGCAGGGATTATATTGCTTATGACTATTGATTACTTTCTAAGCTGAAAGCTTAAAGCCTAACGCTTAAAGCT